>JANTFU010000137.1 GCA_024763295.1 Anaerolineales bacterium | reverse complement strand
TGCTCTTGCGCGATTTGGTCATCACGGGGCGCTGCCCGGTAATGGTCGCCAAATCGCCAGCGGCGGCTTCAAGCACTTTCGGATTATCTTTTGCTTCACCTAAACCGATGTTGACAACGACCTTTTCAATACGCGGCACCTGCATAACGCTACTGAAGGAAAATTCCTTTTTTAGGGCAGCGACCGCTTCGTCTTGATAAAAAGCTTTCATTTTATTCATATCAACGCTCCAGCCAGCCTTTAGTCAATGATCGCTTCGCATTTTTTGCAAACGCGGTGCGAGCCATCTTCGTCGCGCTGAACAGCAATACGGGTAGGCTGATCACATTTGGGGCAAACCAACATCACGTTTGAAACATGGATTGGTCCTTCAAATTTAATCAGACCGGGATTGATCGTACGCCCTTGTGTCTGCACTTGAGCCTGATGCTTGGTGCGGATATTGACGCCTTGCACAACAACACGACCATCTTTAGGGAGGACGTTAATGACCTCTCCGCGTCTACCTTTATCTTCAAAGCGTCCGCTGATAATCTCAACGGTATCGCCTTTGCGGATTTTATTCTTCATCTTTTTCTGCTCCCAAAACCCTAAAGTGCTTCCGGGGCAAGCGAAACAATCTTTGTGAACCCGCGTTCACGCAATTCGCGTGCGACCGGTCCAAAGATGCGGCTGCCCTTGGGGTTTTTTCCATCATTATCAAGAATGACGGCAGCATTATCGTCAAAGCGGATTCGGGAACCATCATCACGACGCCATTCTTTCGAACAACGCACGATAACGGCTTTTACGATCTCGCTCTTTTTGACAGCGCCTTGCGGTGCAGCCGATTTGACGGTTGCAACAACAACATCGCCGACTTCACCGTATTTACGCACAGAGCCGCCCATCACATTGATGACGAGGATTTCACGTGCACCGGAGTTATCAGCAACCTTAAGTCGAGATTCTCGTTGGATCATTGCCTACTCTCCTACGCCTGCATCGGCGGTGCGCTCTTCACGCTTGATAACTTCTTCTACCACCCAATGTTTCTGTTTTGAAATCGGGCGGCTTTCAACAATACGAACTTCGTCACCGATGTTGCAGTTCATTTCATCATGCGCTTTTACACGCTTGCTGCTATGCACAACTTTGTGATAAAGCGGGTGGCGATAAGTTCGAGTGACTTCAACCACTACGGTTTTCATCATTTTATTACTGGTCACGACACCAGTTAATCGACGACGTTCGTTCATGCTACACCTTCTTCGTCAGCTTCCATTTCATTGATAATGGTGCTCATCCGGGCAATGTCGCGACGGATAAAGCGCATACGATTCGTATCCGTTAACTGACCGGTAACCTGCTGAAAACGGAGATTCATCAACTCGTGACGAGCATCCGCGAGTTTGGTTTCGAGTTCACCAATAGACAATTTGCGAAGTTCACTAGCGTTCATGTCTATTCTCCCATTTCACGTGAGACAATCTTGGTTTTAACAGACAATTTGTACTGCGCCAAACGCAAAGCTTCAATTGCCACATCATCCGGCAGACCGCCAATCTCGAACATAATACGACCGGGCTTCACGGTTGCAACCCAATATTCCACCGAACCCTTACCTTTACCCATACGCGATTCAGCAGCGCGCTTGGTATACGGCTTATCGGGGAAAACGCGGATCCAAACCTTACCACGACGGCGCATAGAACGAACAATTGCACGACGGGCAGCTTCGATCTGACGGGCAGAAATCCAACCCGGCTCAAGCGCCTGAATACCATAGTCGCCAAAGCTAACTTCGGCACCGCGCAGTGCTTTACCACGCATTCTGCCGCGCATTTGTTTACGCCATTTAAAACGTTTTGGCATCAACATAAGAAATAACCTCTTTCCTCAAGCAACAGCGTGTCTACTTGCTAACGTAGACGCCCTCAGTCGCTTCAGCTTCTTCTTCCACTTTTGGCATTTTTTCGCCTTTGTAGACCCAAACCTTTACGCCGATAGCGCCGTAAGCGGTCACAGCCTTGGTGCTGGCAAAATCAATATCTGCCCGCAGAGTCTGCAACGGCACACGCCCATCGCGCAACCAAACACGGCGCGCCATCTCAGCACCGCTCAAACGACCGGAAACTTCGATCTTGATGCCTTCGGCACCCTGACGCATCGCATTTTGGATAGCGCGCTTCATCGCGCGGCGGTACGCAATACGACGAGTAAGCTGGTCGGCGATATTGACAGCAATCAGATGAGCATCAGTATCCGGCGACTTAATCTCTTTGATATCAAGATCAACTTTCTGACCGACCAATTCTTCAAGGCTTTTGCGAATTCTCTTAACGCTTTCACCTTTACGACCGATCAAAACGCCTGGTTTGGCAGTGTGGATAGAAACCTTCACCTTACCGGGGAAGCGTTCAATCTCCACATCAGAAACACCGGCACGCTGAGTCAACACAGATTCAGTTAGATTTTTGCGTAACTCTTCCACACTGCGATGCTGAGCAGAGCCACCTTTGGCTGCAACGCCGGTCAACAGGCTACGAATAGCAATATCCTGCTGAAGCTGCTCACGGTACTGGGCACCTTTGGCAAACCAACGAGCTTTCCAAGGGTGGGTAACTTTGAGACGAAAACCAACGGGATGAACTTTACGACCCATAATATCTCCTTTGCGTCCTTTCTTTAAGCTTCTCGCTCACGCAAGACAACAGTGACATGTGAAGCACGGTGCAACTGCGGTTTGAAACGACCGCGTGCCCCAAAGCGACGCCATTTACGAGTGGGGGCTTCGTCCGCAAAAATCTCTGCGACATATAAGTCATCCCGACTCAAGCCAAAATTTTCTTCGGCATTAGCTACGGCAGAAGCAACCAACTTACGAATCGGTTCTGCAGAGCGTTTTTGTACAAAGCGCAACATTTCAAGAGCTTCAACCGCGTTTTTGCCGCGTACCAAATCCACCACAAGGCGGACTTTCTGGGCAGAGACCGAAAGATAGCTCAATTTAGCGCGAATATCTTGAGTAGCCATATCTATAAACTCCTACGACTACGCATGCCCACGGAAGGTGCGCGTCGGAGCGAACTCGCCCAAACGATGACCAACCATGTTCTCAGTGATATAAATCGGCACATGACGACGACCGTCATGTACGGCGATCGTATGCCCAACCATCTGCGGGAAGATTACACTCGCCCGACTCCAAGTACGAATAACTTTCTTTTCGCCCTTCTGGTTCATGGCATCAATTTTCAAAAGCAGTTTCGGGTCAATGAAAGGACCCTTTTTCAAAGAACGTGACATAACATATTCCTCGCTTACTCTTACCGTTTGCCTTTGTTACGGCGGCGCACAATATACTTATCGGTATCTTTATTGCGGCGGGTCTTATACCCCAGAGTAGGTTTACCCCACGGGCTTTTCGGACCAGGCATACCGATTGGCTGGCGACCTTCACCACCACCATGCGGGTGATCGTTCGGGTTCATCGCAGAGCCACGCACAGTTGGGCGAATACCCAAGTGACGCTTACGACCGGCTTTACCCAGTTTGATATTGCTGTGATCTACATTACCAACCTGCCCAATCGTCGCATAACAGACCTGGCGCACCAAGCGAACTTCACCGGAGGGCAAACGAATCTGAGCGTAGTCACCTTCCTTCGCCAACACCTGAGCAGAAGCACCGGCAGAACGAACCATCTGTCCGCCCTTGCCTTCCTTCATCTCAATATTGTGGATCATCGTACCCAGCGGAATATTCGCAATCGGCAAACTATTACCGGGACGAATTTCAGCTTCAGGACCAGACATCAACGTATCGCCAACTTTCACACCAACGGGCGCAATAATATAGCGTTTTGCACCATCAGCGTAGAAAAGCAGCGCCAAACGAGCGGTACGATTCGGATCATATTCGATCGCAGCCACACGAGCGGGAATGCCCAGCTTATCACGTTTGAAATCAACAACACGAATGAAGCGGCGGTGACCGCCACCACGATGACGCACGGTCACACGACCATGTGCGTTACGACCGCCTTTTTTACGCAGCGGAACGATCAAAGAACGTTCAGGAGTCGACTTCGTGATCTCTTCAAACGTATACCCCGTCATATCACGCTGACCGGGGGTAGTCGGTTTATATTTTTTTACTGCCATTACTGCACACCTTCAAAGATCTCGATCGAATCGCCATCAGCCAAGGTCACAATCGCTTTCTTGATGCCGGGTTTACGCACCATCAAACGACGGCTACGCGCGCGCACACTGCGCTTGGCAGGCGTACGAATAATATTCACACGCTCCACCGTCACATCAAAGATTGTCTCAACGGCTTCTCTTACCATCGCCTTCGTTGCATCAGGGCTGATCTCAAACACATACTGGTTCAGCACACTGAGTTGATAATTCGTCTTCTCAGTGATCAACGGGCGACGGAGGACATCATAAATCGTAGTCATTGCTGTTCTCCTCTATCCCAAATGCGCTTTCAGGGCATCCAAAGTCTTCAGCGAGATAACCACCTTATCAAACCCGAGCAAATCGCGGATATTCAGGTAGCCAGCCAGCAAAACTTTTGCGTCCGGAATATTGTCAGCAGTGCGCATCGCCACATCATATTCCTGATCCTTTTCAGGCAAGAGCAAGAGAGCGCTCGAATCGCCAACCAGCTTCACAAGCGCGTCCGCCATCAAGCGGGTCTTGGGTTCAGCCAAAACCATATCTTCAACAACGACGATATTTTCATCCGCTGCTTTCACGGACAAAGCGGAACGCAACGCTGCCTGACGCATTTTACGGGGCATCTTCTTTTCATACGAGCGTGGACGCGGGGTATGCACCCGACCACCACCGACAAATTGCGGGGCACGAACGGTACCCTGACGCGCACGACCGGTACCCTTCTGACGCCACGGCTTACGACCGCCGCCAGAAACCTCGCCACGAGATTTGGTTTTGTGCGTACCCAAACGCGCATTCGCCATCTGACGAACATACGCCTGGTGCATCAAATCTACATTAATTGGGGCTTCAAAAACCTCAGCGGGGAGTTCAACTTCACGCAGGGTCTTGCCCTCAAGATTTACAAGATTTACTTTCATGATATTTGCTCCAATTCCCTGCGCCTACTGCTTGCGCGCGCCCTTGATCATTACAAGACCGCCCTTTGCGCCGGGCACTGAACCCATCACACCGATCAAGTTGCGTTCGGCATCAACCAAAACAACCTTAAGACCTTGTGAAGTAACACGAACATTCCCCATCTGTCCAGGCATGCGTTTTCCCTTAAAAATACGACCGGGCGTACTACCTGCACCGGCAGAACCGGGAGCACGTTGGCGATCAGACTGACCATGAGTCTTCGGACCACCACCAAAACCATGACGTTTCATGCCACCCTGAAAACCTTTCCCTTTGGAAGTGCCGGTAATATCGACACGCTCACCAACTTCAAAGTTTTCGACAGTAACTTTATCGCCAACGGTAACTTCTGGGTTCTTAATGCGAAATTCGCGCAAATAGCGCAGAGGGGGTAAATCGTTGACCTTGAGATGCCCAAGTTGTCCACCTGTCAAACGTTTCGGGTGTGTTTCTCCAAAGCCAAGCTGTACCGCAGAATAGCCATCAACCTCGTGAGAGCGCACCTGCGTAACATAGCAAGGCCCAGCCTCAATGACAGTTACTGGCAAAGCAACACCAGCTTCGTCAAAGATCTGGGTCATTCCGATCTTCTTTCCAATCAGCCCTTTCATCAATTTTTCTCCTTCAAAAGAAAATTTACGAGACTGTCAGCCGGGCCTGGCTGCATCATCTCTCTAGGCAACACAGTCAGTTCGCTTGCTACAGAGCATGTGGTTTTGGTCTGCCCACAAACGAACTCTTATATTACCTGCTTACACACAACGAAATTGCTGGCTTGCATATCAGCCAGCAATATACGTTGTGATAGTGCTATGGCAAAACTTGATTACTTACGATTAAATCTTAATTTCAATATCCACGCCTGCCGGAAGGTTGAGGCGCATCAGCATATCAATCGTTTTCGATTCAGGATCCAAGACATCAATCAAACGATTGTGCGTGCGGATCTCAAAATGCTCGTGAGAATCTTTGTCAATGAACGTCGAGCGACGAATTGTAAACCGTTCTTTCTTTGTTGGCAAGGGTACCGGACCAACAACATGGGCACCACTGCGTTCTGCGGTATCTACAATGCGTTTTGCAGACTGATCGAGAACACGATGATCATAAGCCTTAAGGCGGATGCGGATTTTCTGTTTAGCCATTGAGACACCTATTATTCAATAATTTTGGTAATGACACCAGCGCCGACGGTCAGACCGCCTTCGCGGATGGCGAATTTTGAACCCTGTTCCAAGGCTACCGGAACGATCAATTCAACGGTCAGGTTGACGTTGTCGCCGG
>JANTFU010000136.1 GCA_024763295.1 Anaerolineales bacterium | reverse complement strand
TGGCAGCTTGCTTCATGGATCGTCAACAAAAGCATTCTGCCCGCGCCGTGGAAAGTGATCGTTGTCTTCTTTGAAGAGCTTTTCAACGGCAATATGCCCAAACACGCTCTCGCCAGCTTATGGCGCGTGACAGCGAGCATGTTCCTTTCCGTGATTTTGGCAGCGCCCGCCGGACTGATTTTGGGTCAGTCGCAGCGACTCAACCGCATCTTCTCGCCCATCATCTATTTGCTCTATCCCATCCCCAAGGTCGTGCTCGTTCCGGTTATTTTGCTCTTCCTCGGCATCGGCGATTTAGCAAAAATCACCATCATCTTTTTAATCCTATTCTTCCAAATCCTCGTCCTCGTCCGTGACCAAGCCGCCGCCCTGCCCACCGAGTTGATCCAATCCGTGCGCAGTTTGGGCGCGGGACGACGGGCGCTTTTCCGCTTTGTCTATTTGCCTGCCAGCTTGCCCGCTATTTTAACGGCATTAAGGCAATCGGTCGGCACAGCGGTGGCAGTGCTCTACATCACCGAGACTTTTGCTACACAGGTCGGCTTGGGCTACTACATCTACTTCAATGCCAGCACTTTATTCAACTATCCTGCTATGTATGCGGGCGTAATCGCAATGAGCCTGCTTGGGCTGGGACTATATTTCAGTGTAGATTGGCTAGAACATCGCTTTTGCAAGTGGCAGTTCGTTTCCTGATTTCTGGACTATAATCGCAATATGTTCCTCCCCACTACCAAACAGGAAATGAAAACCCTCGGCTGGGATGCGCTCGACATCATCATCGTCAGCGGGGACTCCTATATCGACAGCCCCTTTATGGGAACGGCGGTAATCGGCAAAGTTTTAATGGACGCGGGCTATCGCGTTGGCATTATTGCCCAACCACGCACCGATTCGCTCGTGGATATTGGCAGGCTCGGTGAACCCAAACTTTTTTGGGGCGTGACGGCTGGCAGCATCGACTCGATGGTCTCGAACTATACGGCGTTAAAGAAAAAACGCCGCACCGACGACTACACCCCCGGCGGCGAGAATAATCGTCGCCCCGACCGCGCGACGATTGTTTATACGGGCTTAATTCGGCGCTATATGAAGAGCCTTCGTAAAAGCCCCCCTCTAACTCCCCCCGAAAGGGGGAGAACTGTTCCTTCACCCCTCGGGGGAAGGTTAGGAAGGGGGAAGCCTCCCATCGTCCTCGGCGGCATCGAAGCCTCCTTGCGGCGCGTGCCCCACTACGATTACTGGACCAATAAAATCCGCCGCTCGCTGCTTTTTGACGCCAAAGCCGACTACATTCTCTACGGCATGGCAGAAAAATCGACACTCGAATTCGCCGCCGCCTTGCGTGATGGGTGCGATGTTCACGATGTTCGCGGCTTGTCGTATATTGCCAAAGAAGCGCGTGAAGGCTACCTTGAACTGCCGCCTTACGAAGTCGTGGCTAAAGATAAAAAAGCCTTCATTGAGATGTTCCACATCTTCTACAAGAACAACGATCCCATCCCCGCAAAGGGACTGACACAAAAACACGGTGACCGCTGGCTCGTCCAAAATCCGCCTGCGCTCTACGAATCACAAGCAGAACTAGACCACGTTTATGCACTGGAATACGAGCGTGCCCAACATCCCTACTATGAACGTCACGGCAAAGTGCGCGCGCTCGATACGGTCGGCTTTTCGATTGCCTCACATCGCGGCTGTTATGGCGAGTGCAATTTCTGTGCTATCGCCGTCCACGAAGGGCGCACGATTCGTTCACGCAGTCAAGATTCAATCGTCGCAGAAGCCAAAGCCATCACGCAACACCCCAATTTCAAAGGCTATATCTCCGATCTCGGCGGACCGACAGCAAATATGTACGGTTACGAGTGCGGAAAAAAATTGAAGGCTGGCAACTGTCCAACCAAACGATGTATCAGCCCGACAATCTGCCCAGTGATCAAGATCGATCACCGCCCCCATGCCGAGGTGCTAGAAAAAGTTCGGAATCTGGACGGAGTCAAAAAGGTCTTCGTCGCTTCGGGCATCCGCTACGATATGATTTTAAGTGACACGGAGCATGGCGATGCCTATCTTAAACAAGTCGTCAACCATCACACATCCGGGCAAATGAAAATCGCCCCCGAACACACCGAAGATAACGTCTTGGCGCACATGGGCAAACCCGGCACGGATGTTTTGGTGCAATTCAAAAAGCGCTTTGAAGAACTCAATCGCAAAGCGGGCAAAAAACAATTCCTGACCTACTATATGATCGCCGCGCACCCCGGCTGCACAGAAGGCGACATGCGCCAAATGAAGCGCTTTGTAAGCAGCGAACTGCGCATCGCCCCTGAACAGGTGCAAATTTTTACGCCCACGCCGTCCACCTATTCAAGCGTGATGTACTGGACAGAGATGGACCCGTGGACACTCGAACCACTTTTTGTTGAGAAAGACATCGCGCGCAAACGCAAGCAAAAAGACATTATCACCGCCAGAAATCACAGAAGAAAACCCCACAGAAAAAGTGCCCCTGACATTGCAGGCGACTAAAACTACAAAAATTCATGCAATTCGATAATTCGCGCCATTCGCGTTAAAAACTATGACCACAAATTCCAACAAAAAACTTTCCCGCCGCGATTTTCTAAAAATCAGCGGTCTCACCGCAGGCACCAGTCTGCTCACTTCCTGTAAAGCCCCTTTCGGCATCGGCGATAAGCGCCCCAATTTTCTTATCATCCTGACCGATGACCAACGCTACGACACAATGGAATACATGCCCAAAACGCAAGAACTCATCTTCGAGCAGGGCGTCACCTTCAGCAATGGCTACGTCAGTTCGCCACTTTGTGGTCCCAGCCGTGCGAATATTCTCACCGGTATGCACACTCATAAAAATGGCGTACTAGATAACAAGAGCAAACTCAAAGCGACAACTTTTGTTGAGGGTCTCAAAGAGAGCGGCTACTATACTGGCTTTGTCGGTAAATATCTCAACACCTGGAAAGGTGAAATGCGCCCCGAATACGACTATTGGGTTTCTGTTTTTCGCGATGATAGCCGTTATTTTGACTCTGACTACAATATCAACGGCGAATGGCATTGGCAATACCCCGGATATATTACCGATGTCACTCGTGACCTTGTGCTGGATTTCGTTGACCAAGCCAGTGCCCAGTTCCGACCATTTTTCCTTTTAATTGGTCTCGACGCCCCGCACGGACCCGCAGACCCCGCCCCTGAAGATGCCGATAAACTCACCAATCTACCACCACATCGCCCGCCAAACTTCAACGAAGAAGATATTTCCGATAAACCGAATTCTATTAACTGGAAGCCCCTCCTTGACGAAAACGAAATCGCTGATGTCGAAGAATTTCGCCGCAAGCAAATTCTCACCTTGCTATCAGCGGACAGAGCCATAGATGCCATCGTTCAACGGCTACAAGAAAAGGATGAACTTGATAACACCGTTATCATCTTCCTCTCTGACAATGGCAAACACTGGGGCGAACATCGCCTGACATCCAAAGGCAGTGCCTATCAAGAATCTGTACTGGTTCCCTTTGCCATCCGCTACCCGCCGCTCATTCCCGAAGCGTATACAGAAGAGCGTCCTATCGGGGCAGTTGACATAGCCCCAACACTCTACGATCTGGCTGAACTCCCCATCCCCGAAAATTTTGACGGCGAATCACTCGTCCCTATGCTCGCCGGCGAAACCTGGACACGCGAAAAAATCTACATCGAATGCTACCCCTCGCGTGGACACTGGGAACTCGTTCTCGACGGGCATTACAAATACGTCGAAACCGATGGAGAAGACAATATCGCTGAATTTTACAATCTCGATGAAGACCCCTACGAACTCGAAAATCAAATTGATAATCCTGTCTATTCCGACCTAATCGCGGAATTCAAAACAGCACTGGAAAAGAAAAGAAATAGTTAAAAATTGATTCAATCTTAAAGATTGAGCCAATTTGGATACAGAAAAAATGAAGAAAATTTTCATTATCGGCTCTTCGGGACATGCCAAAGTCGTCATCGACATCATCGAAAAAGAGGGAAAACACGAAATTATCGGTTTGTTAAGTCGCGATCAGGCAGCAGGCGAGTTTGTCTATGGCTATGAAATCCTTGGCAAGGAAGCCGACCTGCCAGAGATCCTTAAAGCACATCCCGCTGAAGGTTTTATTATTGCTGTAGGAGATAACGCAACCCGCGCCAAAGTTGCCAATTTCTTTGCAGAAAATCACCCCCAGCTCGAAGCCGTTTCTGCTATTCACCCTTCCGCCATTCTTGGCAAAGACGTAAAAATCGGTGCCGGGACGGTCGTCATGGCGGGCGCAGTCATTAACCCGTCCACGCGCATCGGTGAACACTGCATCATTAACACGCACGCATCGATTGACCACGACAACATCGTCGGCAACTTTGCCAGCCTTGCGCCGGGCGTCACGACCGGTGGCGACTGCGAAATCGGCGAATTTTGCGCTATCGGCATCGGCGCGACGCTTTTACATGGCATTCAAATTGGTAACCAAACGGTTATTGGGGCAAACTCACTGGTTAATAAAAACATTCCCCCGTTCAGCGTGGCGTATGGTCTGCCAGCAAAGGTGATTCGTCAACGCAAGGCGGGCGACAGGTATCTTTAGAAAACAACTCACGCAAAGGCGCAAAGCCGCCAAGAATTTTCAAACAGCTTTGCGCCTTAGCGGTTTTACGTGCCGTAATTGCCAAGGCGCTTAATTCTCTCTCGTCATTTCTCCCAAAATCATCACCAGTTTTTCCGCCAAAGCAGAGCGGTCAAAATGTTTTGCTATATAGGCTCTGCCCGCCAAGCCCATCTCACGGCTTTTAGCGGGGTCTTTGGCTAAACGCATAATCGCATCCGCCAATGCCTGCGGGTTGCCCGGTTCGGCGAAAACGCCAGCCCCCGCCGCGTCGACCACTTCGCGCACTACGCCGTCAATCGCCAGCACTTGCGGCTTGCCTGCCGCCATATAGTCGAAAACCTTGTTCGGGTAGGTCGTCTTATACATCTCAATCGGTTTCAAAGTCGCCAAACAAGCGTCTGTCTCCGCCAGTGCAACCGCCATCTCGGATTTAGGGACGGAGGGCAAAAAGGTCACATTTTTGAGCGCCAATTCTTTTGCTCGCGCTTGCAAGTTGGCTTTCTCTTTGCCGTCGCCGAGCAAAATAATTTCGATATTCTGCCCTTCGAGCAGTTTGGCGGCATCCAGCACGACGCCGAGATCGTTTGACATGCCGTGCGCGCCCGCATAAAGGACGCGATAAGCGGAAGATGCCCGAGGCTGGGCATCCGCTCGACTGACGGAATCAAACATCCGCACGTCCGCGCCGTTGGGGACTAATTCGACCCGCTTCGCGCCCAAGTCCCGCACATGGTCGATGAATCCCGGGCTGTTGACCATCACCCGATCCGCATTCCGATAAAGGACGCGTTCCAGCCATTGTGAGGCGGCGATGAGCGGCTTATTCGTCAAAACACCGACAGCAATGGCGAAGGCGGGCCAAAGGTCGCGGATCTCAAGCAAAAAGGGGACGCGCTTGAGACGCGCCAAGAGCAGCGCGGTGGCGGCTTGAAAAATGGGCGGCGAGGTGCCCCAAACCAAATCAACATTTTTGACGCGCAGCCCGGCAATGAACGACGAAACCATGAAGGAAATGAAGGCAAAAACGCGATGCACAAAGGATTTGTTGTGCGCGGCGTAAACGTAGGTGCGGATGATGTCGATGCCTTCTTCGAGGGTTTCTTGGGTTTTGCCCGTTGTGCCTGTGAGGTAGCTGACGGGGCTGGCGATAATGGTGACGCGATGCCCGCGCTGGACGAGGTGACGCGCTAACTCATGGTGGCGGGTTCCGCCGGGTTCGTTGATGGCGGCGAAGGCTTGGTGGATGATGAGGATGTGCATAGGTTAGGAATCGGGGATTAGGTAATCAGGAATCAGGGGATTTGAATTCGGTGGTGAATTGTACTGTATCTTTGGCGGTGACTTCGAGGGCGAGGGAGAGGGCGGGGATTTTGAGGGCGTAGGTTGGCGAGTACCAGCCGCGTGTTGGTGAGGGGGGCGTGTTACCGTAGAGGAGTTTGCCGGCGCGGGCGAGGGAGAATGAGGGAAACGTGTTGCGTGTTGCGTGAAGCGTGATGTTCAAGAGACCCTCTCGCGTTTTTAAAATCATTTCGATTTTCTGATTACTACTTTCTACATTCCACTCACCATCCATCAAAAGCCAGTGAAGTCTATATCTATGAACGCCTTTCTGGCTATGCGCCAAAAGATCGTCTTCAACGCGCCAGATATTTTTAGAGAAAGAGACTGTGCGTTGATGAGTTACACCTAATTTATGATAGCCATCGTGTTCAGCAACTATACGACTATCCGACTTCTCAACTATTTGACCAGTTGACCAATCTAAATACATAAAACGGCTGGCGCGAGTCATTTGGTCTTGATCGTT
>JANTFU010000135.1 GCA_024763295.1 Anaerolineales bacterium | reverse complement strand
CATGCCCGCCAGAATGTAGACCGCAATCATCCAGCCGGGCATTTTCTCTTTGGAGGAGAGGGACTCGCCCGCTGCCAACCCACGCAGGGATTTAGCGATCTGGCTCGGCTCACGCATCCAAACCCATTCACTCGATTCGCTCGTGACGATGAATTTGGTGCCGCTAAATTGACCGAGCCACGCCTTCAGCTTTTCGTCGTTTTTCAGCAAACTCGTCTCCGGCAGCAACACCGCATGGACGGTTAATTCCGTCTCGGGGCGGGGTTGCACGAGCAGTTTGATTTCCGGGCATTCTTTTGCCATAGCGGTAGCCAATTGAAGCGCGAGCGGATCGTTTTCGTCGGCGAGCAACAAGGCAGCAAATTGGGCATTCGCTTGAGTGGTTTGGAAAGTCCCATCGCGTCGTAACGTCTTCCAATGATATGCCAGTAAAACGCCGAAGAGAAGCAGCATTTCCAGCGCATCAAGCAGTGCGGGCAGGAAATTGCTGCCGGGGTTGCCGAGCAAGGCTGCGAGCAAGAGTGAAATCAGTTCTACCGCCGCGCTCATTCCGCCGACCACGCCTGCAAAAATGGCAAGGTAAAGATAAATTTTACGGATAATCGAACGGCGGGCGTGGTCGCCTGTCTCGTCTTTGGTGAGCGCTTCGGCTTGCATCGGACGCCACATACGCAACCAAAGCGGCAGCCCAACGATGAGTGTCGAAAGCGCGCCGGAGAGTTGTCCGCTGGATGAATAGGTTATATCGCGGAGTTGGTCAATGAAATAGGAGAGCAAGATGGCTACGCCGCTGAAACTGGCAATGAGACCGATTGCAACGAGGACATAGGCATAGAGGCGTTTCATGCTCGCGCGGCGCGGCGCATCTGGAACGGCGTTGAGATCGCGGGTGAGCCAAGCGCCATAATATGCCCAGACTGCGCCAAAGGGGATGGCAACCGAGAGCGCGCCGCGCGTATCGCGCAGGAGTTGGGCAAAGGCGTAATTGTTGAAGAGCGTTTCAAGGATTTCGTAGAGGACGATGCCCGCGCTGGTTAGCACGGTGATGACGCTGGCGAGTGTCAAGAAATAAAGCACGCCCAAGCGCAAGAGGGAAGTACGTTCGCCATCTTCAGTGAGGGAGGCTTGCACGTTTTTCCACGAAAAAAACCAAAGCGGGGCGCCGATGACAAGCAGCGTTAGCCCGTTGATGAATCTCTCTGCGCTACCGGCTTGTATCAGGCTCGAAAAGAGATAGTGCAAAAGCTGCTGTGCTCCGCCGATGGAAAGACCGAGTGCGTAAAGCACCCACAAGTAGCGATAGATGCGGCGGGTCAATTTTAGAGAATTTTGTTCATGGACGGTTGCCCAATCTTCACGCAATCCTTTCAGAAAATATGCGCCGATTAGTGCATTCATCACGATGGCGATGAGGTTATCGCTGTAGTTTTGGCTGCCGCCTACAATCGCGCGTGATAGCGAAAGATCGGCAAGCTGCAAAAAAATGCGATTCAATACTGCCCAGCCGCTTTGCACCACTGGAACCAAAAGCCCAAAAAGTGCCGCATAGAAAAAGAAAGCCCGCACTCCGGCACTATGTTCTTGATCGTCAGCTTTGGCGTTGCGCTGTGCCCACCACCAGTGGATGCCAAAAACCGGCACGCCTACCACAATCTGCGCGAGGGCGTAGGCGAGATCATCCGCGCCGAACCCGACCCGCTGCGTAAAAATGGTGCGCGCCACGCCAATCACTCCCCACAGCACAATTTCCATGCTGATGAAGGCGACCAGATAAAAGTAAAGGCGTCGAATAGTTTTCATAAACTGCTCCGTATGTTGTCGTTCTGAAACATTGGAAGAATTTCTTTTGTGATGAATTTGGATGAAAAGTTGCGTAAAATGTGAAGCGGGAAATGTGATTTTTCATCACGCATCTGACTACACATCAGTTTTAATATTTTTGCAAAATTTTTCACGCAAAGCCGCAAAGCCGCAAAGTCGCTAAGAAAAAAGGCAAAAAAACTTTGTGCCTTGGCGTTTTTGCGTGAGTTCAGAGATGATTTTCCGAAAGTGATAAGTACCTGAGCATAAGTAATTTGATAAAACCTGCCCCCTCCCAGCCTCCCCCAAATGCGACGATAGTGCTGTCGAATTTAGGGGAGGGGCGGCTAACTTCCCCCCAAATTCCATGCTTTTGGCATTTGGGGGGATAAAGGGGGGCTGTTTTTTCATCATGAAATACCAGAAAACTTTTGCTCGAGTACTTATGGAATCAAATCACGTTTCACGAGTGCGCAGTTATGCAAGACGCTAAAAAAGCACAAGCATCTTCTCTCTACTATTTCTCAACATACCATCCCCAGCCCCAAAAGCGCGTGTCCATGTCCAAAATTTTCCACGCGCCATCCTGCAAAATCAAGAGCGCACGCTCATCATACTCATAATAATCAGTAAATACGCGTCCGTTGGCATTCGTAAA
Source organism: Anaerolineales bacterium (assembly GCA_024763295.1). Taxonomy (GTDB): domain Bacteria; phylum Chloroflexota; class Anaerolineae; order Anaerolineales; family Villigracilaceae; genus Desulfolinea. Next base: position 4,042 of record JANTFU010000135.1, on the reverse strand, counting down.
AATCAGCGCCACGACCGCCGTATCGCCGTTAATCTCCGCGTCGCTGAGTTGCACATCATCTACACCGTCATTATTCACTTCCACCAAAAATTCGTTGAAGGTCGGCTTATTCTCTTCATCCGCCAAGTAGCCATACGCGCGCTCGTAATCTTCCTGCTGCAAGGCGAAAATATAATTGTGGACAATGGCTTTGGGATTATCTTCGGGCAGATAGGTTTGCGTATCCTTGCGGACGAAAAAAACGACAAGGGATGCAATGATTAATAACGCAATCCCAAGCAGGATGCCCGTTAAAAAACGATCTTCTTTCATCGAATTATCTCCTGCGCGCCCGCACGCGGATTGAACGGGGTACCCGTTTCCGGGGACAGTTGCCCGGTTTCGACAGAATCACGATAAAGGGACCCATAATTGGCACCACTAGCGCGAAAATTCCCCACAACGTATACACGCCAAAATGCAATTCGCAGCGCCGCAAATAAAATATTGCTAAAAGAAACTCAGCAATCAAAAAGGACAGGAAAATGATCCGGAGGGTTTCAATAGTCATCACTTCCTTATTGTAGTAAATATTGTTGAAAAATCAAGAACGAATGTTCCAGTTAAAAGAAAATACCGAGCATCTTTAAGATACTCGGTATTTGGCGTTAATTTTGGTTTAAATTAAACCCAACCGCGCAATTCCATCGCTTTGACAACGCGACCGATGGCAACCATATAAGCCGCATCGCGCATATAAACATTTTTGCTCTCAGCCATATCCAAAACGGCTTTGAAGGCAGTCGTCATCTTCTGGTCAAGTTTTTCCAAAACTTCTTCCTTGCTCCAGTAGAAGTTCATATCGTTCTGAACGCCTTCAAAATAAGAAACCGTTACGCCACCGGCATTGCAGAGAAAATCGGGGATATTGAAGATGCCCTTTGCTTTGATGACTTCATCCGCTTCAGGGGTGGTGGGACCATTCGCTCCCTCGGCAATAATCTTGACGCGGTCGCTAATTTTCTGGATGCTTTCGCCGTTGACCTGACCTTCAAGCGCGGCAGGAATCAAAACGTCAACATCTTTGCTAATCCAAGCGTCGCCATCTTCACGGATATAACCGGCAGCTTCTGCCTTTTCTTTGTCAATCATCCCGTACTGGTCAACAATGGTCAGCAAGAAGCGCGGATCACAACCATCGGGATGGCTATATGTGTAAGATGTGCGGTCATTGCGATCCCAGCAGGAGACGCATTCTACTTTACCGCCCAAAATTTCAACAAAACCAACGGCTGCATATTGGCTAACGTTGCCGAAACCTTGTAAAGCCGCAGTCGAAGTCTTCGGATCCATGCCGAGGTGCTTCATCGCTTCGCGGACGGTGTAAATGACGCCGAAGCCGGTTGCTTCGGTACGACCGAGTGAGCCGCCGCCACCGAGGGGTTTCCCGGTGAAGGTGCTGGGCGTGTATTGACCAACCAACTTGGAATACTCATCCATCATCCAGCCCATCATCTGCGGGGTGGTTCCAACATCCGGAGCCGGAACATCTTGGCGAGGTCCAATATTTCGCCACATATTTTGTACCCAACCGCGTGTCAGGCGTTCTTTTTCTGCGGTCGAAAGGGTTGCCGGATCAACAATAATGCCGCCTTTACCGCCGCCCAGCGGAATGTCTGCTACGGCGCATTTCCAAGTCATCCAAGTGCCGAGGGCACGGACGGTGTCCATTGTTTCAGACGGATGGAAGCGAATGCCGCCCTTGTTGGGTCCACGAGCATCGTTGTGTTGTACGCGATAACCTTGAAAAACGCGCAAAGTCCCATCATCCATGCGGACAGGAATACGGAAAGAAAATTCCCGTGCGGGCCAGCGCAAAACTTCGGCAACCTCTGGGTCTAAGTTTAGCAACTCAGCCACATGGTCGAATTGTTTCTGCGCCATTTCAAATGCATTAATCGTTTTCGACATTTTGTCTCCTTCAAGACGTGAAAATAGGGTGAGAAAAATAAGCGGGCATACCGGTTGGCAGCCCGCTTTCTCAGAAAGGATATTTTAGATAGGTATGCTCATTGAGTTCACCGAATATAGGGTACATGAGAGAACCACCCGCGTCAATGGATACAAATCACATCGCCCCCATGCTATCTATCGCGCTTTTTAGGAGTCCAGCCCACAATTAAAAGCCAGCCAATCAAACCCGGTAGCCAACCAAAGCAGTGCCAAATGAGCTTTTGCCAAAAATCACGCTTAAAAAGATAAAAAAGTTTCGCAATAAAAGTGCGCCGCCAGAGCGAGCCGCCCAAGCGACTTCGCCACAAACGCCACTTGTACTTACGGAAGCTGAAATCCTTGCGGATAAAAGCGGAACGGATTGCGTCCGCAGCGACTTTTCCGTACCCAAGCGCCGGACTAATCCCTTCGCCGAGCAACGCCCCTGCCCCTAACGCATCACCGACGAGAAGAATGTGCCGCGTGGAGGCTTGGTTCGCCGGTTCATACCACCGAATAGGGTGACCCTTTAACTCAAAATCATCCAGTCTATAGCCTGCCTCCGCCATCTCTGCCGCGAGTACATCCTGCAAAGGCGCGCGCTCACTTTTTCGCACAATATTGCTATCGTAAATACCCCAACAACGCCTCTCTTCGCCTTGAATAAGTGTCGGGAAATCCCAAACATAGCCCGAAATTCCTTGCGGGACAGGTACAAAATCAAAGAGGGCTTCATTAGGTTTCAAATTCTCCCCCTCTTGGGGGGAGATGCCCGATAGGGCAGAGGGGGGCGGGGACTTTAACGGAGTAATCACCTCTAACGCGCGTCCGACATGCGGATGCGCCTCGCCCATTACCTTGCGGCGTACAATGCTATTCGAGCCATCTGCACCGACAACAACCTTTGCACGGAACTCGCCTGCATCTGTTACCACGCGCGCACCATCTTCATCAACAAGCACATCTTTGACACGCACATTCTCGCGAATTTCGATGCCGCGTTTGCGGGCATTCTGCACGAGCCAAAAATCAAACTCGTCGCGCCGAATTGTACGGAAGATCGGCGTCTTTGCTTTTCCCCACAGCGGAACGGGCAGCCCGCTCCCTTTGTAGTTGAAATGCGCTTTCACTACGTCTGTGTGAGGCAGTTCACGGATATCCAAGCCTAACTTGGCGAGGATGGCTTCGCCTTCTGGCAGAACCCCGCCTGCGCAGAGTTTTGGTCTGGGGTGCTGGCTCTTTTCTAAAATAACGGTAGCAAGCCGCAGGTCACGCGCGTCCCGTTCCAAGTGGAGAGCGGTCGAGAGTCCTGAGGGTCCCGCGCCGATGATGATGATGTCGTAATCTGTTTTCATCCCGTGATTTTAACTGATTTATTGGTATAGTTAGTGCCATGCCAAACGATGATTTTCCCCAACCTCCGCAGATTCCTAAATTGTTGACGGTTTCAAGCATAGACGCGCTGACTGATTTCAGCGAACTTAGCGGTGTAAAACTGTCTGGCGCAGATTGGGTCTTTGCCAGTGCGCAGAACGTGATTATTGAAGAATGCCAACTCCAGCGAGGGATGCTGACCAGTGCTGATTTGCCAAAATTGCGCCTGCGCGACGTGCGTTTGGAAGGTTGTGATCTTTCTGCTGCACATCTCAATCAGGTGCATTTGTTGCGTGTGGAAATCCGTTCTTCGCGTTTGCTGGGCGTACAATTTTTGGATGCAGATTTGAACGATGTGCTTTTTGAAGATTGCAATCTTGACGGCGCAATTTTTGCTTCGGTGCGTGGTAAGCATTTGCGCTTTGAGCGTTGCCAACTCAAAAATGTTGCTTTTGAAAGCGCGGAATTTGAAAAAATCACCTTCTCGCGCTGTGACCTGCACCACGCCAGCTTTTTCAACACCAAGTTAAAAGATGCCGACCTGCGCGGCTCGAATATCGACGGAGTGCAAATCGCGCCCGAAGCGGTGAAAGGCATGACGATTACCTCCTCACAAGCATTGCAGATGGTTGGATTGTTGGGCGTGATTGTGGATGATGACGAATTTTAGACAGATTTCTCTGCCCTCCTGAAAAAA
>JANTFU010000134.1 GCA_024763295.1 Anaerolineales bacterium | reverse complement strand
CGTGCGGTATTCAGGAATACGTAGGAAATCACCTGCTCATTTGCTCGATAAAATCTAGCGGAAATTAAGTAGCGGAAGCACAGCTTTATCGTGCTGGAGCGTATCGAAATCGTGGCAATCATCTGAGAAAAAGCTGCTCATGCGCCGCTTTGGTTTCGATACGGCGAAGAGCATCGCCTACTCAACCGCCGCTAGAAAGGTGCAAGTTATTTAGTTCTTGTTCCTTAGGCAGTCACTAACTTCGCTTCGCCGCGCACGACACCGATCATCATTAAAAACGCCAAGAGCATGAACGTCGGCGCTACAATCATAATCGAGTTGTAGTTATTATTTACCAACTGGATAATCAAGCCGTTCATGTTAGGACCAATAATCGCCGCCGAAGTGGAGAAGAGATAATAAAGCCCGGTATATGTCCCGATGCGCGCATCTTCGACCATATCGACAACCATCGGCAAGGAATTGATGTTAATCAACGCCCAAGCCACGCCCGATCCCATCAGGAAGAGACTGATAACCGGGATATTGCCCAAAACCGGCAAACTGGTGAGCACTTTAGTCAACAAGTCGACGGGTAGCAGGTAGATGCTAAATATCAGCCCTCCCAACAAAAAGATGCCGCTCATAATGGTATTACGACGTCCAAATTTTCCGCCGATAAAACCGGCAATCAAAGCAGAGAGCACGAAGAAAAGCGAAAGATGTCCGAGCAGGCGCGTACCATCGGCGGCGCTCATGCCGAGATGATTGACCGCATAAAGTGTAAAGAAGGCTTCAATGGCGTTATAGCCGATAAACCAAAGCAAAATCGCGGCAAAAAGACGCAGGGCGCTTTTGTCGTTATCTTCCCATACTTCTTTAAGATTTGCCAAAATACCAGGCGTTTTCTCTTCGCTAATCGTGTATTCCTGCGGTTCCTTGATGAAAAAGAAAACCAGCAAAGCGGAAACCAACACTAAACCTGACCCCATCCAAAAGGGGAAGGCGGGATTCATTTCGTACAGCGTGGCGCCACCCAAAAAGGAGAAAATCGCACCGATGCCGCCCATAAAGTTGATGATTCCGTTCGCCTGCGAACGTTTTGGCGAGGGAGTGATGTCGGGCATGAGCGCAACAACAGGCGTACGCCAAAGCGCCATACTGAGCAGCAACGTGCTTGTTCCGGCAACAAAGAGCGGGAGTACGGAGGCAAGCGGAATCCAGCCGAACGCCGCCGCAGAGATCGGCGCACCGACCAAGATAAAAGGCATGCGTCGCCCGATCTTCGTCCGGATGCCATCCGACCATGAGCCAACCGCCGGCTGAATGAAAAGCGCAGCGATATTATCCAGCGTCATAAAAAAACCGATCCACGCCGGAGCGAGGTGGAATTTTTGAGAGAGGAAAACCGGCACAAAGGCATTGTAAACACCCCAAACAACGCTAACGCCGAAAAAGCCGAAGCCGAGCAGGAAAATTTTGCCATAGTTGAATTTCATCTTGTCTCCGTTTACAGGTTGGAAGGTTGAAAGGTTAGAAAGTTGGCGCGATAGGCAGCTTTTTCGTCTTCGGGCAGGAAGCTGGCTTCGAGGGCGTTCAAATTGAGCTGCCAAAGCTCATCCCACGAAAAGCCCTGCTGCGCCAAGGTCAGATATTCGTTGTTCAGATTCGTCGAAAACATCGGCGGATCGTCGCTGTTGACGGTGCAGTACACGCCGGCATCGACCAATTTTCGTAAAGGATGCGGTTCGTCGAGCGGTGTGACCTTGAGCCGATAATTACTGACCGGACAGACTTCGAGCGGCGTCTGCGTCTCTTTGAGATAGGATAATAATTTTGGATCTTCAACCGAGCGGACGCCGTGCCCGATCCGCTCGACCTTTAGCTTGGTCAGCGCGCCCCAAACACTTTCTGCGCCGACAGTTTCCCCCGCATGGGCAACAAGATGCAGTCCCTGCTTGCGGGCTGCATCATAAACTTCGACAAAATTCTCCGGCGGAAAACCGACTTCCGGTCCCCCAAGCCCTAAACCAATAAAAATGCCCTGTTCGTAGCCTTTGAGAATAAAGTCAAGCACAGGGAAACTCGTCTCAGGCAGGTGACGCGCAATATCAGGAATAAAACGCACACCAATATCGTATTTTTCTTTGCCTTTCGCGATGCCTTCCTGGAGTACGGCGATGACGTCATCTTGCGGGAAGTTCTCGATCATAAAGGAGGCGCTCAAAAAGACTTCGCAATAACGCACGTTTTGAGCTGCCTGATTTGCCAAGAAGCGGTCGAGCATAAAAGCGAAATCGGCGGCGGTTTGCATACAGTCGACCGAGAGCCGATATATATCCAAAAAATGGTCAAAATCACGGAATTCGTACATCCGTTGCCATTCAGTAAACGTTTCGACCGGCAGCGTGACCTTGTTGCGCTTTGCCAAATCCCAAACAGTGGCGGCGTCCGTCGCGCCTTCGAGATGGACGTGCAGTTCCACTTTGGGCATGGCGCGCAAGCGGGCAGCGAGTTCGTCAGAGATGGAGGTGGATGTGTAGATTTTTGTCATAAAACGTTTGAACATTCAAGCGTTAAGTACCTGAGTATAAGTAATTTGGTAAAAACCGCCCCCTCCCAGCCTCCCCCAAATGCGACGATGGCGCTGTCGAATTTAGGGGAGGGGCGGCTACTTCCCCCCAAATGCCAAAAGCATGGAATTTGGGGGGATAAAGGGGGGCTGTTTTTTTCATCATAAAATACCAACAAACTTTTGCTCGAGTACTTAGAACGTTCATTCCTTATGCTCCCAGCGCCGTCCTCGGCGCGGGTTTCTCAAAAGCACGCCGCCGAGGACGGCGGCTAGAGCACTGATACGATTTTATGAGAGCGGGGCATCCTCACCCTCCGCCCTCTCCCTTTAGGGAAGGTTGGGAATGCGGATTAAATAATGCACAAGTCTAGCACTTCAATATTTTTTGGGGCATCCCCCCTCTGTCCTTCGGACATCTCCCCCCGATGGGGGGAGAATGTGTCTCGGTTGCAAGACCTGTCCCTTCTCCCTTTGGGAGAAGGTTAGGGTGAGGGAAGATGAAAGTCTAATTTTCATCAGAATTTCTCAAACGCTCCAAAAACGCTCTATCTTGCTTGCTCAATTCAATCTTTTCGAGCATATCCGGGCGGCGCTCGTAGGTGCGACGCAAAGCTCCTTCGCGCCGCCATTGGGCGACTTTGCCGTGATCACCAGAGCGAAGTACAGCGGGAACTTCCCAGCCGCGAAACTCTGCGGGGCGTGTATAGTGCGCTCCTTCGAGCAGCCCGGAGGCGTGAGAGTCGTTAGCGGCACCGTTCTCGTCGCCAAGCACGCCGGGAATCAGGCGTGAGAGGGCGTCAATCAGAATTAAGGCTGGCAATTCGCCGCCGGTGAGTACATAGTCGCCGATGGAAATCTCATCAGTGACGAGGTGTTGGCGGATTCTTTCGTCCAGTCCTTCGTAGCGTCCACAAAGCAGACCAAGCCGCGGGTGGAGAACGAGTTCGTCCGCCACTTTTTGGCTAAAGGGGCGTCCCTGCGGGGTCATTAAAATCAGCGGGCAGACAGGCGGATTTCCCAAAATATCTTCTACGGCTTCAAAAACAGGTTCGGGTTTCATAATCATCCCGCCGCCACCGCCATAAGGTGTATCGTCCGTAACGTGGTGCTTATCGTGTGTCCAATCGCGAATATTGTGGACGTCAACTTGGATATATCCATTTTCTTGGGCGCGCTTCAAGATGCTGCTATTAAGATAGGAAGGAAAGACTTCGGGAAGTAGTGTGAAGACATCAAATTGCATGGCTTCATTCTAGCTTGTAGTCAGACAAGTGGCAAGTATATGCTTAAAATTTTCTCAATCTATCTATCTTGCGCCCCTGTTATGCCGATGGTAAGATGCAAACATGTATCTAAAACGAAATAAATGGTCGATGACCAAACGAAAACGACGGATTAACTGGTTTTGGGTGTTGGTTTTGGCAGGGATGCTTTTCGGCTCCAGCTATTTTGGGCCGGATATTGTTGAAGAGGTACAAAATCCTTTTATTGATACCCCCACGCCAACCCGCGCCCCTGAATCGTTCGTTTCTGAAGCTGAGCAGTTTTTTGAAGATGGAAAATTGTTGCAAGCCATCAGTGCCTACGAAGAAGCAATCCGCTCAAACCCCACTGATCCGAATTCCTATATCGCCATGGCGCGCGTACAGGTCTTTATTGGACTCTATGCGGATGCGCAAGAGAGCGCCGAAAACGCGCTGCTCTTAAATCCCAACAATTCAATGGCGCACGCTGTCCGCGGTTGGGCGCTCGACTTTAGCGGCGATTATTTGGCGGCAGAGGCTGCCGTAAAGCGTGCCCTCGAACTTGACCCAAATAATGCGCTAGCACATGCTTATTATGCCGAAATTTTAGCAGATTCATTTCTTTCGGGTTCAGGTCCACTGGATGCGATTGATTTGGCTGCCGAGCAATCACGCGTGGCGCTCAGTCTTGCACCGAGCTTAATGGAAGCGCACCGCGCGCGCGCCTATGTACTGGAAGTGACCGGCAACTACGAAGAAGCGATTCAGGAATACGAGACAGCGGTTAATCTCAACCCAAATATCTCCGACTTGCATCTTTCACTGGGACGCAACTACCGCGCCTTGGGCGTTTATGACAAAGCGGTGGAAGAGTTCACGCGCGCAAACGCCCTGAACCCTGCCGATTCGCTGCCCGATCTGTACATCTCACGCACATACGCCACGGTCGGCGAATATGCCAAAGCTGTGCAATACGGCGAGCAAGCGGTTAAAGATAATCCCACCGACGCAGGCTTACACGGCAACCTGGGCGTCATGTATTATCGCAACTACCAATGGGTGGAAGCCTCACAAGAACTGGCGCTCGCAATCTACGGCGGAAATCTCGGCGAAGATCAAGTGATCGAAGCCCTGCCGCTGGAGAATACATCCCGCGCAGCGGAGTACTACTTTACCTACGCACTCGTCCTCGCGCGCCTGAACAAATGCGGAGAATCGCTGCAAATTTCGCAGCAAATCATCGGCACTATTCCCAGCAATGAGATTGCCGTCTATAACGCGCAAGAAGCAATTACGCTCTGCGAGTCCAATCTCGATTCGCCTCCGCCAACGGCTGAACCCACCCCCGAATCATGATTAATCGCGACCGCAATATTTTTTATCGCAAACCCACCTCCAATCCCTACCGAATTTTCAGCCTACTACTGCTAATTTTTGGTGGGATTTGGTTGGTGCGTCAACTTGAGAGCGGCGCAATTCGGCGTCCCTTCACCCCCACGCCCACACCTACGCGCATTGCCCAATCGTATGCCCTCGAAGCGGATGCACAATTCGCCGTCGGACAGTTGGATTCCGCCATCCAAGCCTATCAGGAAGCGGCACGGGTTGATCCGAGCAATGCGGAATACTGGGCGAAGTTGGCACGCATTCAAACCTATTCTTCCGCTCTTTTGACAACGGACGAACAACAGCGCGACCGACTCCAAGAGGCGCTTGCTTCCATTGAAAAGGCTGTGGAACTCGCCCCGGACGATAGTCTGACACACGCCATCCATGCTTTTGTGCTGGACTGGAACGCAAATTCGATTTTATTTGGCGAACAACAAGCTGCCGACTATCTCTTGCAAGCTGAGCAAGCCGCTGTGCGCGCCATTCAGCTTGATAACCAAAACACGCTGGCACTAGCTTTTTATGCCGAGATTTTGGTCGATGAGCAAAAGTGGAATCAGGCAGAGCAATATATTTTACAAGCCATCGAAAAAGACGAAGACTTGATGGACGTGCATCGCGTCTATGCCTATGTGCTTGAATCGCTTGGGCAATATAACCAAGCCATTCAAGAATACGACAAAGCGCTCGCCCTCGCGCCAAACCTGACCTTTTTATACTTGCGTGCAGGTGCAAATTATCGTTTTTTGGGCTTTCGAAGCGCCAACGAAGAATCGCAAAACCAGCTTTTTGAAAAGTCCCTCGAATATTTCGCCAAAGCTGCCCGCATTAACGAACAACTCGGCATCGAAGACCCTGTGCCCTATCTCTCGATTGCGAAAACGTACTCACAGCAAGGCGAGTTCTTCATCGCTGCGCGCAACGTCCAACGCGCGCTGGAAATCGATCCCGCCAACGCGGATATTTATGGGCAGTTGGGCATTATCTACTTCAAATCGCGTAACTACGAAGGTTCGATCCCGGCGTTGAAGTGCGCCATTCGCGGCTGCACGGCAGAAGAATCTTGTGATGGGCGCGGCGGCTGTGGGCCCAACGACGAGCCTGCCGAGGTAATCGGCTTGCCACTTTCGGCAAATACCGTTGTGTATTACTACACATACGGCTCGGTCTTAGCTGCCTTGAGCCGCCCAAAACAGAATTATTGCGATGAAGCATTGCAAGTAATGTCGGAAGTACGCGCTCAGTTTAGCGATCAGGCGGATATTATGGGCATCGTTCAGGCGGGGGAGGCGATCTGCAATTCGCTGGAGTAAATGTCCACAAAGGGGAGCAAGCAAAAAATTAAGAACGT
>JANTFU010000133.1 GCA_024763295.1 Anaerolineales bacterium | reverse complement strand
ACGCCAAAGAATTGATGGATGCGGTGCGCGTTCGGCTGGATCGCCGTAAAGCAGTACAAGCCTTCGATACGCGTGAGGCGCACTTCCAAACCGTGATGCTGATGGCAAATGTTATCGAAGCCCGCGATGCTGAAACTCGTCACCATATTGACCGTGTGCATGAGATTGCATTAATCTTTGGCGACGCTCTCAAATGGGACAAGCAAGCCCAAACCGTCTTAGAATTTGGTGCCATTTTGCATGATATTGGCAAATTAATTGTTCCGAAAGAGATATTAAACAAAAATGGTGCGTTCACGCCCAAAGAGTGGGAGATTATGAAAAAACACCCGGAAGCCGGAGCAAAAATGCTGGAAGGGATTGATCATTTGAAACCTGCCATCCCCTTTGTCCTATATCACCACGAACGCTGGGACGGCAGTGGCTATCCGCAAGGCTTGGCTGGCGAAGAAATCCCGTTCGAGGGGCGAGTGATGGCAATTATTGATACTTATGATGCCATCCGCAGCAAACGCCCCTATCAAGAGGGTGCCTCAAAAGAAGAGGCCCTGGCGCGCATCCACGAGGGCAGCCGTACTCATTTTGACCCCTATTTGGTGCGTAAATTTTTAGAAATTGCGGATAAATTGCCGTAGCCAACATTTCAAAAAAAATCAAAACGCCAAGCATTATGATGCTTGGCGTTTTTTTATTTTCCAATCCAATCACATCAATTTTTCAAAAATCTTATCCAACTCATCCAAGAATAGATTTGATAGTATGGCTAATGCTTCTTTTGGTCGCCAGAATCTTTATCTATCTTGAATTTATTCATCAATTCAATCATATCCATTTGTTTAGCATAGCGGTCAAGGTTTGGATCGTCTGGATACCCCTGTTCCCACATCTGATACCAACTTAGAGCAACTTCAAGCTCTTCAGACTTAATAAAATACTCAATATGCACATCACAGAGAGCAGAAAATTCTGTGATATGCAGTTTTTTTCTTGAAGCCATTCTGTCCATGATCTCTTTGGCTTTTTGCATATCTTCGGCATTCATTGCTTTGCGCACAGCAACGACCTGTCCGAAAAAATACTCAGGAAATTCATCGGCAATACGTTCGGTCAAGGCATTCGCTTCATCCATTTTTCCCTGTATTTGCAAAGAGACAGCAAAATTATTTAACAAAGTTGGATCATCACCATAAAGTGCCAAAGCTTTCCCAAAGCATCTTTCACCTTCTTCGCCGTCTCCAGCGTGCAAAGCATCTGTCCCTTCTTCGATTAGCCTGAAAACTTTTTTGGGATATGGAGGAACATCAAAAGGATCAGGAGAAATTTCATAATTCATCGGTTGAATCTCTTTCCATGCGCCCTGTAAGTACAACTCTACAGATTCACCATTAGGGACAACTCCGTACTTTGACAAAATTTGAAAAACTTCCAGTCGCATCGCATCCGTGCCTACTTTCCCAAAGGCAAATTCTTTCGCAGCATCCAGTAAATCCGGATGTGCGCCTGACATATCAAGGAATTTCAACGCAGTATCTTTTGCATCTGAAGTGCCATATTTCAATGCGGAGCGCACAAAGGAAATTATCTCAGGAGTTTCATCAAAAACAGCCTGCACTTTCCGGTAAAACTCTTCATTACTGAGATCTTGTTTGGCAAGTTTGTCAAACATCTTCTCTAATGTTATGAAATTCTTTCGCGAAAGCCAAGCATCTATGCCCAAGATTTGTGGACAGTCACGTTCAGAGATTGGCTTCTTGAGAGCGGTCAAATTATTTTCTGCGAATTCAAGTGATGGGTCTTTTTTAAGAGCTTTTCGCCAATACTTTTTTGCTTTGCTTTCATCACCCGTAATCCAATATGCCGAAGCAACCCAATGTAACGATAACCCATTCAAGTTTTTTTCATCGCCTGCTTTTTTCGCTTCTTCAAAAACTTTAAGAACTTCTTCAAATTGCTCTATGAGAATTAGAGCTTCAATCTTTTTTAGCCAAAAATCAAAAGCATCATCTTCGGATGCAACCAGACGCTCAGCATAAACATAAGCGGCATCTCGCTTTCCAAGCAAAAATTTATAACGAGCCAAATTTGAAAGGGCGTGAATATTTCCTGCTTCAAAAGATAGAACTTTTTCAGCTTGAGCGCAAGCTTCTGCCAAATCTCCTTGCAGCCAAGCGATTAGGCTAAGGTTATTGTAGAGGGGCATAAAGTCAGGCTTTTCTTTTAACAACCGTTCCGCGATTTTCTTTGCCTGTCGATAATCACCAAGCTCCATCAGCACTTGCACCAACTCATGTTGGGATGCAAACTTAAGTGCTTTTTCTCGGTTTTCATCCAAATCTGGCAAAATATCATCCAAGGCAGTTTCTAGCATTGCCAAAGCTTCTTTTGCATCGTCAGCACGATTATCATGTTTCCATTTTTTCAGAAACTCCTGAAAGGTAAGATACGCCAAAGCGATTCTACCTGTTGCCATATATGCCCCAGCCAACCCTAACTTATTAACTGCCCGATTTGGTACAAGTTTGTGCATCCGATACAAAGCATTCAAATGTCCACGCCGATCTCCCAAGTCAAGATGGGCATTCGCCATCATTCCCAAAACATCCTCGCTTTTAGGATAGCGCTTATGTAATTCTTCCAAAAGTTCCAATGCTTCATCAGGTCTACCGTAGCGCTCTAATAATTCTTCTGCTTCCATCAAACCATCAAGCAAACGGCGTGGAATATTTTGATTTTTTGCCATGATTAATCCTTTTCTGAAAACACTATTTCTTCTGCACTCGTTCCATCATCTTACAAAACGAACACTCTGCGCGGGCTGAAGTCAGTTGTCCACACTTGGGGCAGAGATGCAGTTCGGGGATGATCTCAACCGTCGATTCGGCGAAGAGACCTTTCTTTTTGGCAGCCAAAAATTTAGTATAGAAGTGTTGCTTGGCACCTGGACTTTGGTTCTCAAGTTGGTTGAGCAATTCTTTGTAATAGGTTGATGTAGAACCTTCCGCAAAGGGACATTCGTCGTAGATGTATTCGATACCGCGCAAAAGGGCATACGCTGCCATCTCGCGTTCGTAGAAGCGGAAAAGTGGCTTGACCTTGCGTGCGAGTCCATTGCGTTCTTCCAATACAGGTGCCTGACGAAGCAGGTAGTCGCCGTTCCATTGCAGCGTGTTCGAGAAGAGGGTTGCGGCTTCGTCATCGAGGTTGTGCCCTGTCGCTAAAACGTCGTAGCCAAAATCTCGCGCAATCCGATTCATCTCGTGGCGTTTAACGAGACCACACGCGGAGCAGGGTTTATCGCGTCCACGTTTCGTCTGTTTGGCGAGGGTCGGCACATCGGTACCGTACTCCCCTGCGAGGTTAACGATATGCAGCTTCAGGTCACGGGCGTTTGCGAATGCTTCTGTCAGGCGCTGGGATTCAGCCGAGTAGCCGATCCCCTCGTCAATGCCGAGCGCGATGTACAATCCATCCGCTTGATAACCGAGCGTGACCAAAATATCCCAAAGCGCAAGCGAATCTTTGCCGCCCGAAACGGCAACGAGCACCTTTTCTGCGAGCGTGAACATTTTTTGCTTCTCAATATGGCGCTGGGTTTGCTCTTGTAGCCATTGGATAAAATCGTCCTTGCACAAGCCCATATTGTGCTGGCGCATGTTGATGACGGCTTTGCCGCCGCATTTTTTACATTTCATGGGTAGGCATCAGGAATCAGGTGATTAAGGGTTAGGTAATTAGGGATTAGGAATCAGGTAATCAGGTGTGGCAGGTTAATGATATTTGAGCCACTGGTTATTGCTTCCTAGCCTCCGGAAATCACGGAAACAAGTTTGATGGTCTCGCCAGCTTCGATTAGCGTATCTTCCGTGATCAGGTCGCCGTTGCGCACGCAGATGACCGACTCGGGCAATATTTCGAGCTTGTTCAGCGCAGAAAGCAAAGTGCTGCCTGCTTTTACATCGTATTTTTTACCGCGTAAAATTAAGGTTGCTGTGGATTTCATGAGCGTGATTTTACCACTCCTTGCTTGACACGCCCTTTCCTATGTCGTAGGATTCTTTTTTTGAGAAAGGATAAAAACCATGCGCATTGGCATGATGACCGACACTTACAAACCCTATATCAGTGGGATTACCAATTACATCGCCTTAAATAAGCGCTATCTCGAAGCACAGGGACACGAGGTTTACGTTTTTACCTTTGGCGGGCTGGGTTATCAGGACAACGAAAAAAATATCATTCGCTCACCAGGCGTGCCGTTGGGCGAAACAGGTTTCTATCTGAATGTTCAATACAGCCCGGAAGCACGCGCATTGCTCAAGACAATGGACATTGTGCATGTCCATCATCCCTTTTTAAGTGGAATTTTGGCGCTGCGCTATTGCCGCCCACGCGGTATCCCAATCATTTTTACCAATCACACCCGCTATGATCTCTACGCGCAAGCCTATCTCCCCCTGCTGCCCGAAGCAATCAGCGATACCATGCTCGAAACCTACATGCCCGCCTTCTGCGATGCCGTCAACATGGTTATTTCTCCCTCCCCGGGGATGGAGAAAATCCTGCGCCAATTACAAGTCAAAAGTCACGTCGAGGTTATTCCCAACGGCGTAGAAATGCACCACTTTCGAGAAATCAAGCCCCTCGCGCGCACAGAATTTGGTTTTTCTGATGACGATATTCTACTGATTTATACGGGACGGCTGGCAAACGAGAAAAATCTCGAATTTCTGTTGCAAGCCTTCAACGGCGTGGCACAGGCTGTCCCCAAAACGCATCTGCTGCTGCTCGGTGATGGGGCAAGCAAAGCGAAGCTGATCCAAAACGCCCAAAAAAGCAAAGCCGTTGAACAGATTCATTTTGTAGGCTTTATCGAATACGAAAAAATGCCCGCTTACCTCGCCATGTGTGATGCCTTCGTAACTGCATCCATCACAGAAGTGCACCCGCTTTCGGTCATCGAGGCAATGGGCATCGGGCTGCCGATTGTCGGCATCGAATCGCCGGGCGTTGGTGACAGCGTCACAGATGGCGTCAGCGGTTTTCTCAGCGACCACGATCTAGCAGAATTCACCGCCAAACTCACCCGTCTGTGCCTCGATGCACCCCTGCGTCAGCGCATGGGTGCGGCGGCACACGCAGCATCGCAAAATTACGCCATCGAGCGCACCACTGCCAGCATGCTCGAACTCTATCAAAAGGTGATCAGCGAAACCCACCTCCACCGCGAAGAACGCGAACTGCGCCTACGCAAAATTTTAGATCGCATATTCACCCATGACGAAACATAATCAGGACATTGGGCGCTGGGGCGAGTCTGTTGCAGCGGATTATTTACAGCACAAGGGCTACGAGATACGGGAACGGAACGCCCGCACCCCCTACGGCGAACTCGACCTGATCGTGATGCACAATGGAGGCTTGGTCGTCGTCGAGGTCAAAACCCGCACATCCGCCCGTTATGGACACCCTGAGCTTGCCATCACCCCGCGTAAACAAGAGCATCTCATCGCGTCAGCAGAGCATTATGCCCAAGAACACGGCATCGACCATTGGCGAATCGACGCCATCTCGGTCGAAGGCAAGCCAAATAGCGGCACACCAAAAATTACGCATTTTGAAGATATTTTGTGAACGTTGGAAGGTTTAAAAGTTTGAAAATTTCCCCCTCACCTCTCCCCCCTCTCCCTCATGGAGAGGGGAATCGTCTCCCCCTCATCGCCATCATTGGTCCCACCGCCGTCGGGAAAACAGAACTCTCGCTACAACTGGCAGAGCGCTTTAACGGCGAAATCATCTCCTCCGATTCACGGCTTTTTTATCGCGGCATGGATATTGGCACTGCCAAACCATCTAAAGCAGAGATGGCACGTGTCCCCCATCATCTGATCGATGTTTCGGAGCCGGATGAAACCTGGTCATTGGGGCAATTTCAAAAGGCAGCGGCAACGATTATCAAAGATATTGTTGCGCGCGGCAAGCTCCCTTTTCTCGTCGGCGGGACGGGGCAATATTTTCGGGCTGTAACAGAAGGATGGACGCCACCTGAAGTGAAAGCCGATAAACGCTTGAGGGGTGTCTTAGAAAGCTGGAAAGAGGAACGGGGCGAGAAGTGGCTGCACCAGAAGTTAGAAATGCTTGACGCTGAAGCTGCTGCTAAAATTGATTACAGAAATGTGCGCAGAACAATTAGAGCCTTAGAAGTCATTTTGACAACAGGTGAAAAATTCTCGTTGCAGCGCCAACAACATGGTGAATCAATCTACAACCTGCTAACGATAGGGTTGAAACGTCCCCGTCCCGAACTATATCAACGCATTGATGTACGCATCCAAAAAATGTTTGAAGAGGGGCTGCTCGACGAAGTGCAGACGCTCTTGGATAAGGGATACTCGCCAGAACTGCCGAGCATGTCCGCTTTGGGGTATCGGGAATGTGTAGCGGTCTTAAACGGCGAGATGTCTCAGGATGAAGCCATCACGCAGATGAAACGGGTTACGCGCATTTTCGTGCGGCGGCAAGCCAATTGGTTCAAAGAAGCTGA
>JANTFU010000132.1 GCA_024763295.1 Anaerolineales bacterium | reverse complement strand
CTGCCCCTGATTCCTGCTCCCTGATTACCTGATACCTAATCACCTAATTCCCGCCCTCTATGCCTCGCTTAAAACACCTCCTCACCTTCACCCGCCCGCTCACCCTCGTCTTCGCAGGGATGACCTACACTCTCGGCGTAGGCATTGCCCGCTATCTCGGACGTGCCGACAACCCGCTCGCTTTCGGTCTTGGCTTTGGCTGGGTCATCCTCGTCGTGATGGCGATGAACTTGCTGGCGGTCTATTTCCGTCCGCACGAACAGCGTCTCATCAAAGATGAGCCGCTTCAAGAACAAAATTGGCTGCGGGCGGCGGCTTTTCAACTTTCGGTTGCTGCGCTCGGCGTTGCGGCACTGCTAACGGTTTTCCTTCTTCAGCAAAGTATCTCGCCAACGGCTTTTACCTTTGCCGCTATCATCCTCGTCGTTGCCCTCATCTATGCCCTGCCGCCCTTGCGACTCGTCAATAGCGGATTTGGCGAGCAAATCCTTGCAGCGCAGGTCGCCGCCTTCGTGCCTGCCTTTTCGCTCGCACTCCAAACGGGCGACGTCCATCGGCTGCTCAGCGCCGCCATCACGCCCATCATCCTGCTCGCCATCGCCTATTTCCTCGTGCTCAACTTCGCCACCTACAAGGAAGATGTCAAATATGAGCGCCGCACCCTGCTGACCCGTGCGGGCTGGGAGCGCGCCGTCAACCTGCATCACATCGTCATTTTTCTCGCCTATCTTAGCCTCGCCGCCATGCCCCTGCTCGGTTTGCCGAGCGCTATTTTCTTCCCGCCCTTCTATATCGCCCCGCTTGCCCTTTTGCAGATTTTTACCCTGCACCGCATCTCTCAGGGCGCGCCCGCCAACTGGACTTTCCTAACCACCCTCGCCGCCTCCGTGCTTGGATTAACGATTTACATCTTCATCGTCACCTTCTGGATTCGCTAACTTTTTAACCTTTCAACCTTTAAACCTTCAAACGGATAAAAAATGCCTGAATTTCTAACCCTCCTCCCTCCGCAAGAATCACTGGATAAACTGCTCCGTAACCTCCCTGAACCTCAACCTGCTACCGAGACAATTCACACCGTTTCGGCGACGGGCAGGGTCATTGCAACCGATCTCCTCGCCCCGCACCCCTTACCCGAATTCCCACGCTCTACGGTCGATGGATACGCTGTCAAAGCCGCCGACACCTACGGCGCATCTGATTCTTTGCCCGCCTATCTAAAGCTGATCGGCGAATGCCCGATGGGGAAAGCCCCCACGCTCGAAGTGAACGCCGCCGAGACCGCCATCATCCACACGGGCGGGATGCTGCCCAAAGGTGCCGATGCGGTCGTGATGCTCGAATACACTCAACAAACGGTGGAAGACGAAATGGAGATATTGCGTGCGGTAGCAGACGGGGAGAACGTCATCCGCATCGGCGAGGATGTTGCCGAGGGAGACCTCATCAAGCCCAAAGGGAGTGCGATCCGCCCCGCTGAAGTTGGCGGGTTGATGTCTTTAGGCTTCACAATGGTCGAGGTGGCAAAGCGTCCCATCGTCGGCATCATCTCCAGCGGCGACGAAGTCGTTCATCCCTCAGGAACGCCGAAACCGGGGCAGGTGCGTGATATTAACTCGTATACTTTGTCGAGTTTGGTGGAGAAAACGGGCGCTGAAGCGATCCGCTATGGCGTGATTGCCGATGAGATGGACTCGATTCAGGCGGCAATTGGGCGCGCGCTGGCGCGTTGCGATATGGTACTCATCACGGCAGGGTCATCGGCGAGTTCACGGGACATGACCGCTGCGGCAATCGACTCGCTGGGTGAGCCGGGCGTGCTGGTGCATGGAGTCAATACCCGCCCCGGCAAGCCGACCATTTTGGGCGTCTGCGATGGGAAAGCCGTCATCGGGCTGCCGGGGAACCCCGTCAGCGCACTGGTGAATGGCTATGTTTTCGTTGTGCCGCTTGTGCGGCGTCTGCTGGGGCAAAGCGTGGCGATGGTGCAGCCAAGCGTGCGTGCTAAGCTGACGGTGAATATCCCCTCGCAGGCTGGGCGGGAGGATTGGATACCGATTCGGTTAATCGCCCCATCCCCCATCCCCTTCCCCGACGAGCGGGGAAGGGGGGCTATGTCCCCTCTCCCATCTTGGGAGAGGGACAGACTTGAGCGCAGCGAAAGTCAGGGTGAGGGGCTTTATCTTGCTGAGCCGATTTTCGGAAAGTCAAATTTGATTTTTACGATGGTTGGCGCAGATGGTTTGTTGAAGATAGCCCCCGATGCGACGGGATTGTCGGCTGGAGAGATGGTGGAAGTGATTTTGATTTGAGTTCGTTTCTAACCCCATCCCCCAGCCCCTTCCCCGTTCATCGGGGAAGGGGAGCTTTTCCTTCTCCCATTTTGGGAGAAGGACAGACTTGAGCGAAGCGAAAGTCAGGATGAGGGGAGCATGGATGTATGATGGCTGACAAAAAAGATTACCCTCGCCTAAAAATCCGCTCCGATGTGCGCCGCAAAATCCTCGATGCCGCGCGCGAACAGCGCAAAAACCCAACCCAAAGCGAAGAAATTCTGTGGCAGGCATTGCGTGGAAGGAAACTGGATGGGATCAAGTTTCGCCGCCAGCAACCGATTGGTATTTTTATCGCCGATTTCTATTCATCAGAATATCGGCTGGTTGTTGAAGTGGACGGCGGGATTCACGAATTTCAGCAAGGAGCGGATGCAGAGCGTGATGAGATAATGAGAACGCTTGGACTGAATGTTTTACGTTTGCCTGCGGAATTGGTTGAGAGTGATTTGGGTGGGGCACTGGAGAAAATACGAGAATTTGTTGCAAATTTAGGCACTTGATTTCTGACCTCATCCCCCAGCCCCTTCCCCGACAAGCGGGGACGGGGAGCTTGTCCTTATCCCATTTTTGGAGAAGGACAGACTTGAGCGAAGCGAAAGTCAGGATGAGGGGAGAAGTTAAAAATACTCCGCCCAAAACTTAATCACTGCAATTAACAACACAACGCCCAAAACACGTTGTACCCATACATTTGAGAACTTGCGCGCCCCAAAATAGGAGCCGATTAGCGCGCTGATAATCCCGATAGGAAGCAAGATCACGCCAATATTACCGAACACAAAATTGCCGCCGAAATAACGCCCCAGCAAGCCGCTCAGCGAATTAACAAACACAAATCCCGCCGCAGTTGATGCAGCTTGCTTTGTCGTCGCCCAGTTCATCAAAATAATCATGGGGGAAAGGATAATCCCACCGCCCATGCCGACCATGCCCGAAAGCAGACCGATCGCTGTGCCAAGCAGCAACGCCTGCCAAATCGGTGGCGTTTGGGATGGGCGGCTGTTTTTTGTCTTTTCGCTTGCGAACAACATTCGGATCGAGACATACGTTAGGATGATATATAGCAATGCAAAATAGACATCAGAGTTGAGCCTAAAGTAGCCTCCCACAAAGGCAGCCGGAATGGATGTCAGCGGGAACAAAAAAAGCAAGCGTTTTTCGACATATCCCGCATGGGCATAATTAAAAAATGCAATTCCGGCAACGACCACATTCAATAATAAAGCAGTCGTCGCCATTAAGTTTGGCTCGATCTCAAAAAAGCTCATCACTGCCAAATAGCCGGTTGAGCCACCAATCCCAATGCTTGAGTACAGAAAAGCAATCAGGGCGACCAAAAATAAAAGGATAGGATTTGAAGAAGGGGTCATTCTTTTTCGATTACCCTCGCCAAGGTGAGCAAAGCCGCCGAGAATCCCACCAAAACCACCGACAAAGCGATAGCCACACCAAGATTTCGTTCAAAGCCAAGATAAATAGCAAGCGGCATTGTTTGCGTGACTCCCTCGAGATTGCCCGCGAACAGGATTGTCGCGCCGAACTCGCCAAGCGCGCGCGTCCACGTCAAGATTGCGCCGCTTGTCAGCGCGCGTCCCGCCATCGGGAACATTACCGCAGAAAAAAGCTGCCATTGATTTGCGCCCTCAACATAAGCCGCCTCTTCAAGCTGGGAATCGATATCTGCGAAGCCGATCCGTGCTGCGCGGATGTAGAGCGGCGCCGCCACAAAAGTTTGAGCGATGACAACCGCAGCGCTCGTGAATGGAAGCTGGATACCGATATGGACAAAGAATTGCCCAACCAAACCTTGTCTGCCAAAGGCAATGAGCAAGGCGAGACCTGCGACGGCTGGCGGCAAGACAACGGGCAGATCGACAAGCATTTCAACGACTTTTTTGCCCGCAAATTGCCAGCGAGCGAGGGCATACGCTAGCGGCGTGCCGAGAATGAGCGCAATCCCGACACTCAGCAAGCTGGTGACGAGGCTGAGCTTCAGTGCCGCGACCGCTTCCCGCGCGAGGGCGTGTTCGATAAAAGACGTCTGCGTTGCCTGCAAAATGAGTGCCAGAAGTGGAATGCCAAAAAGTGCCAATAAAAGCAGACCGGGCAGCACAAAAATCCAGTTGGTATGAGTGTCGGAAGTCAGGTGTTTGAAGTAGATTCGTAGCGTAGACATATAAGAGAAGTGAAGTCACCTTTAGGCAACTTAATGGGTTATTGAACGGGCGTAAATCTCCATTTTTCGAGGACGGCTTGCCCTTCGGGAGAAAGGATAAAAGAGACAAAGGCGTGTGCAGGGGGAGAGTCGGTCAGCGGGGCAATGGGGTAGGTAGCGAGCACATTGTACTCGGCTGGGATTTCGATCACGACCAACTCTGGGACGGCGACCGTATCCGAGGCGTAGACGATGCCTGCATCCGCTTCGCCGAGTTGGATTTTGGCAACGACTTGCTTTACGTTGCTCTCGTTTGAGACCACATTTGCCAGCACACGTTCGCTAAATTCGGTGCCGGCATTTGCCAGCATTTGGCGTGTGTACCTGCCGATAGGGACTTCCTCGGCAGCCAGGACGAGCTTTAGGTCAGCGCGGCTTAGGTCTTCAAATGTTGTCAAATTGGCAATATTTTCTGCGGGCGTGATGATGACGAGGCGATTATGCAAAAAGGGACGTGCGGCGTCGACAGCAACGATACCGCTTTCTATCAGGGCGTCCATTTCTTTCATATTTGCAGAGGCAAAGACATCGGCGGGAGCGCCGTTTTCAATCTGCGCGCGTAGTGTATTTGAGCTAGCGAAATTGAGCACTATATCCACGTTGGGGTGGGTTTCTTCAAAAAGCATTTCTAGTTCGCGGAAAGACTCTGTCAGTGACGCGGCAGCGAAAATCGTTGCGGATTGGGTATTTGTTTGGGATGCGGTAACAGGCTGACAGGCGAGCGTTCCGTAGCTCAGGAAAACAAATAAAAGCAGTAGGCGTTTTCGTAATCTTGGGAGAGTTATCATGATGTGATTTTATCACTCTGGGAGGGTATAATCTAATCTTGTATCCTTATTCTCAACAGAACGCGCGTGACGAGAATTGGGCGGATTTTTGCAAATCCAAAAAGCTGTGAATATCTGCCAAATCCGTGAAAGCCAGCGGTTAAACTAATCCCTAATCAACTAATCACTCCTCCCTAACTATGTCTGTATACCTCCACGATATCCCCCTCGACAAAGCCAAAGCCGCGCTGCGAGACGCACTCCAAAATGCCGATCTCTGGCGCGTGCTGGCAACTGAAATTATCCCCCTCGACGAGAACGCGCTTGGGCGCGTACTCGCCGAACCGATCTGGGCGAAGGTCTCCTCGCCGCATTATCACGCCTCGGCGATGGACGGATTCGCCGTCCATGCCAGCGAGACGGCGGGCGCAACCCTAACCGCGCCGATCACGCTCCAAGTTGGCGGGCAAGCGCAATATGTTGATACCGGCGACCCGCTGCCCGAAGGCTTCAACGCCGTCATCATGATCGAAGAGACCGAAGCCCTCGATGAAAAGGGCGAAATCACCTCCGCCATCCGCGAGCCGAAAGAGATTCGCATCCGTGCTGCGATTGCGCCGTGGAAAAACGTGCGTCCGCTTGGCGAAGATATTGTCGCCACGCAGCTTGTCCTGCCAGCCGGTCACACCCTGCGCCCCGCCGATTTGGGCGCGATTGCCGCTTCGGGGCATGTTGAAATCCCTGTTGCGCGCAAGCCGCGCGTCGCCATCCTGCCGACGGGCACCGAGTTGGTCGCCATCGGCAGCGAGCTTAAACGCGGCGATATTCTCGAATATAACTCGCTCGTTTTGGCAGCCCAAATTAAGCAGTGGGGCGGCGAAGCGACGCGTTATCCCATCACCGTCGACGATTTTGACCTGATTACCGAGCGTGTCGCGGAAGCGGCGCAAGATCACGATTTGGTCTTGCTCAACGCCGGTTCTTCGGCAGGCGCGGAAGATTTCTCGGCGAGTGTCGTTGAGCGGTTGGGCACGCTTTTGGTTCATGGGATTGCGGTAAGACCTGGTCATCCTGTAATCTTGGGAATTGTGAATCGGGAATCGGGAATTGGCGACACAACTCCCAACTCCCAACTCCCAACGCCCATTATCGGAATTCCTGGATATCCTGTCTCCGCAGCCTTAACGGGAGAAATCTTCGTAGAAGAACTCATCGCCAAATGGACGGGACGCCCGCCAATTGAACTTGATACCGTTAAAGCGACATTAACCC
>JANTFU010000131.1 GCA_024763295.1 Anaerolineales bacterium | reverse complement strand
CTTTTCCGCGTACCATCAACCAGATGGCGCTGGAGATGCCCGCCAGCAGGATGAAGGTGTAGTTGGCGTTGCGCAGTTCTTTGCCGACTTCGTGGATATCAACGGCGTTGAGCACGAGCGCGATTAGAGCGATACTGACGATTGCGCCGGGCAGCCAGCGTTTGGCGTTTTGGAGAAAAGGTTTCATTTTTAAAAACTTCACCACAGAGTTCACAGAGAACACGGAGATTTTTAAAGTTTTTCTCTGTGCGCTCCGTGTTCTCTGTGGTGAATCTCTAATCGTCGTCGAGGGAGAGGACAGCCATGAATGCGGCTTGCGGAATTTCCACGTTGCCGACCATTTTCATGCGTTTCTTGCCCTTTTTCTGTTTTTCGAGCAGTTTCTTTTTACGGCTTACGTCACCGCCATAGCATTTGGCGAGCACGTCCTTGCGCAGAGCTTTGACATTGGCACGGCTGATAACCCGTCCGCCCGCTGCGGCTTGGATGGCGACATCGAAAAGCTGGCGCGGGATGGTTTTGCGCAATTTTGTGATTAGTCGTTGCCCCTTGTGGTAAGCCGCATCGCGGTGGACGATGGTTGCCAGCGCATCCATTGGCTCGCCGTTGACTAGAATTTCAAGTTTGACCAAATCGTCTTTGCGGTATTCGTTGAAGTGGTAATCGAGCGAGGCGTATCCGCGCGTGCGCGATTTTAGCTCGTCGAAGAAATCCACGATCAATTCCGAGAGTGGAATCTCGTAGTTTAGCTGCACGCGGCTGGGAGCGGGGTACTGCTGCTCAATGAACGATCCGCGCCGTTTGGTGACCAATTCCATGATCGGACCGTAATAATCGGTGGGCGTGAAAATCTCAATGTGCATCCAAGGCTCACGGATTTCTTCAATTTCGCCTTCATCGGGCAAATCTGCGGGAGAATCGATGAGAACCGTCGAGCCGTCGCGCATGAGGACTTCGTATTCCACCGATGGAGCGGTGAAGAGTACGTTTAGGTCATATTCGCGCTCAATGCGCTCCTGAATGATCTCCATGTGGAAGAGACCGAGGAAACCCGCGCGGAAACCAAATCCCAAAGCCTGAGATGTTTCGGGCTGATAGATCAGGGAGGCGTCGTTCAGTTGGAGTTTTTCGAGGGCATCGCGCAGGTCTTCGTATTCTTCCGCCACAACGGGATAAATACCGGCGAAAACCATTGGTTTGGGCGTGCGGTAACCGGGCAGCGGTTCGCTCGCCGGGCTTTTGGCTTGGGTAACGGTATCTCCTACACGGCAGTCCTGTACCGTTTTTAATCCCGTAGCGATATAGCCGACTTCGCCCGTCCCGATTTTTTGGGTGGTTTTCATCGTCGGCGAGAAAATCCCGACTTCGACAGGTTTGATCGTTGCCCAGGTTGCCATCAGCTTGAAGCTGTCGTCTGCTTTAATCTCACCATCCACCACGCGGACGTAGGCGATGACGCCTTTGTAGGAGTCGTAATGCGTGTCGAAAATCAGGGCGCGCAAGGGGGCTTTTTCGTCGCCGCTGGGGGGCGGGACTTCGCGCACAACTTGCTCAAGCACGGCGGGAATGTTGATGTTGTTTTTTGCCGAGATGCGCAAAACATCTTCGGCTTTGCCACCGAGCAAGCTGACGATGTCTTCGGCAACTTTGTCGGGGTCGGCGGAGGGCAGATCAATTTTGTTGATAACGGGCAAAATTTCGAGACCGGCATCCAGCGCGGAGTAGAGATTGGCGAGCGTTTGGGCTTCAATGCCTTGCGTGGCATCCACGACCAACACCGCGCCTTCGCAGGCGTTCATCGCGCGGCTGACTTCGTAGCCAAAGTCGACGTGACCGGGGGTGTCGATCAGGTTGAGATCATAGACATTCCCGTCTTCGGCAACATAGTCCATATAAACGGCGGAGGCTTTGATGGTAACGCCCTTTTCTTTTTCGAGTTCCATGTCGTCGAGTACTTGCGCGGTCATATCGCGGTCTGCAATCGTGTTGGTGAGTTGCAGCAGGCGGTCGGCGAGCGTGGATTTGCCGTGATCAATATGGGCAATAATGGAAAAGTTACGAATATTTTTCTGGGTCATAATTTTTTGTTGCACCACGAAGGCACGAAGTCCACAAAGGCTGTCTTTGTGAACACTAAGAAAAAACTTCGTGTCCTTTGTGTCTTCGTGGTGAAAACCTTCAGATTTTACAGCGGAGGGAAGTATACCATTTTGTCGGGCTTAGGGATTTGGGGATTGGATTACTCATCCACGCGGACGAAGAAATATGCCCCCAGCGTAATCAATCCGAATGTTGCGAGGGCGCTCCCGACCCCAAAATGGTCGGCGAGCAATCCCAAGAGCGGGGCGAAGAGGGCGCTGATGATCGTCACGAATTGCGCTTCGACGGATAAGCCCGACGCCATCACACGGCTGTCAATTTGGTCGCTGATTAATGAGACCGTCATTGGCTTGCGCAGGTTTTGCAGGACATGGATGAATAAGAATATCCCGATAGTGATAAAAACCCAATGTTCTTGTGTGCTGATTCCAACGATGAGCAGTAATCCTGCCCCGCTTAAAAAGCTAAGATTGACGGCGCGACCTAAAGAGCGAAAATGGGCGCTGAAATTTGCCGCACTGCGCGATGCGTAGCTGCTGGCAATGTAAATGAAGAAGTAGACGATGCCAATCACGAGCGCGCTGCGTTCTTTGTCGTTTACAAAGAGCAAAAAGGGCAGGGCAAGGGCAAAGGTTTCGAGAATGGGCTGGAGATAATCTTTGGTCGATTTGAAGAGCGCGCCGAAGAAAGCGCTGTTTAAGATAGATCGCATGCCAAGCCGATTGGCGAAGATCCTGCCAAAGTCGCCGAGGGTTTTCTTGGTCTGGGTAAAAATGTGTTTGAGCGGTATTTTCTGAAGATCGCCATCCAAAATTTTGGGGTACGATGCCAAGTTCAATAAATCCAAAGAATAAGGGATGGTTGCAGCGATGAACATGATACGGTATTCACCTGCGTAAAAAACGAGCGCGGCGGCAATCAGGGCGTTGAGTGCCGAGCCGAGTTGTGAAAAAGCGCGCGTGCGTCCATAGTAGGCAACTTTAAGATGCTCTCGCCCGGTTTGTTTGAGATGCTCAAGAATGAGGGCTTTGTGCGTGCCTGAGCGGAAGGCTTCGCCAAAGGCAAAAAGGATCATAGCGAAGGCGTACAGTGGAAAGCCGATGAAAAAATAGAAGATGCCAAAAGAAAGCAGGTAGGAGATGAAGGCCATCACCATTGCTTTGCGGCGACCGAAGGCATCGGCAAAAACGCCGGTGGGGATTTCGAGGATGTTAGCCGAGACATCGCGGATGGAATAGAGCAGTCCGATTTGTAGAAAACTCAAGCCGGCTTCACGAAAAATGAGTACGATGAAAGGGTCGAAGAAGCGCAGGTTTTTGAGAAAACCATAAGCGGCAAAGCGTGGGAACATGCGGTCGTTTTTGAGCATAGATTAGGGGGATATGGTGTGAAGAAAAGGGACCTTGAAGGCTTATTCTAGCGGCAGCTTGAAACCAAAGGTGCTGCCCTCGCCAAGTTTGCTTTTTGCCCAGACTTCGCCGCGATGTGCCTCGACAATGTGCTTGACGAGCGCCAAGCCCAAGCCTAGCCCGATATTGCCGCGCTTGAGCGGGTCTGCAATTTGGCTGAAGCCTTGCCAAAGTTGGGCGAGATCTTCTTTAGCAATGCCTTTCCCGGTGTCATGAATCGAGACACATAGATTTTCTGCATCTGTCCAGATTTTGACATGGATATTGCCCCCCTCGGGCGTGAATTTGATGGCGTTTTCGAGCAACTCGTGAAAGGCATCGGCGAGACGTTCTTCGTCGCCTTGAATAGTGGGCAACTCCGGCGGGATGGCTCCCGTTAGGGTGATTTTTTTGCGGTCGATGCTTGGGTAGAGAATACTCAATATCTGCGATGTGATTGCTTTAATGTTGACGTCTTCGCGTTTAAGTACCCCCTGCTTGCGAATGAAATCAGCATATCTGACCAGATTGTCAATCATCGTCTTGGATGTGTTGAGGCTATTTTGTAATTGCCTAAAGAGTTCCTGTTCTTCGGGCGGCATGTTCTTAAAATAGCATCGTTCAATCAATTGAACAGTGAAGAGCGTGCTGGCGAGCGGGGTGCGTAATTCATGCGTGATGACGCCAAGAAAAGATGATTTGAGTTCATCAAGTCCCATAAGCTGCTGGTTGACTTGCGCTAACGCCAAATGGCTCATGGCTAATTCTTCGGTGCGTGCCTGCACCTCCTTGTCTAATTCTCGATTGCTGTCGCGCAATAGTCCTGCCAACCGTGTAATCTCTGCCAATTGCCCGCGAATCTCCTTGTTGGCAGATTGCAGTTCAAGTTCCATTTTGCGCTGTTCGGTTACATCTTGTTTGATCGAAATCAGGCGGATCAGCTTGCCTTCTTCGTTTGTGACGGGGGCGATATTTTGGAATTCGTGATAAAGCGAACCATCTTTTTTGCGGTTGATGAGATAACCGCTCCAGTTTTTTCCGGCGAGGACATTTTCCCAAATATCTTTATAAAAAGCATCGTCATGCTTGCCCGATTTGAAAATGCGCGTATGTTCACCGATTAATTCGTCGGTGGAGTAGCCGGTCATCTTGGTAACGGCGGGATTGACCCAGCGGATAAAGCCATCAATATCCGTGATTAAAATCCCGTTCGTTGCAGAGCGCATTGCCATATCTTGAATCTGTGCCTGATGTTCTCTATACCAGCGTTCTTCCGCATTACGCAGCACAACTTGAGTCAGGTTTTCGTATCCCGGCAAAGGTGGCAGCGAGCAGATTGATATATCCACATGTACCTTCCCGCCTGATTGATGTTCAATGCTCAAAATGGGTGAATCTTTGGCGTCTAAAGAGGTGCTCCCCGCGTAATAAATTCCCTCCGATTTTGCCTTTTGCATTAATTCATGCGGCACCAGTAAAGCGATGTTTTTACCGATTAAATCGGCGGGCTTATACCCCAATAATTTTTCACACTGATAATTGATGAAAATGATTTCCCCGTGCTCATCACAAACTGCGATCACATCCGGTGAGCTTTGCACAACGGCAGACATAATCTGAAGCATGGACGATTTTTCCCCCCTTGGCTTCAGCGCTGTTTCTTTTTGCAGAGTCTTTTCGATTGCGAGTGCCATCCTGCTCCTGTTAAAAAGCAAATTAAGACCGTGTATCCCCCATCATACCTTAAATTAATGCGGATGGATACAAACGAAATAGTTAGTTCTCATCCCAAACTTTCCCCTGCCCCAAAACTTGGTCAGCCTTTTACCACGCGCCGAACCTGTTTTGGGCTTGGATCCCGTTTAAATAATCCTGAATGCGCCGCCTGATTCCACCGGCAACGTCATCGGGCAGCGCATCCAGCGGAAAGAATTGTGCGGCTGCGATCTCCCAATCCCGTTTGGGCACAATGTTAAAGTCTTGCGAGATAAAGACGACGATATGATCCGTGCGCAATTCTAAAAAGCTGGTATACACGCCCAAAAGACTGACTTCCCCCACGGTTGCGCCAACTTCTTCCAAAGCTTCGCGCCGTGCGGCTTGGTCGAGCCGCTCTCGCTTTTTTACCGCCCCGCCGGGGAAATACCACTGATCCATATACGAGTGCTTGACGAGCAAAACTTCAGCGTTGCGGATGAGCATAATCCGCACGCCGGTGGTGACCGGCTTAAAAATGCGATAAACGCGGATGTAAATAAAGTAGAGGGTTTTCAGAAAGGCACGTTTCATGATGGTTTGGTCGGTTGGTTTGGGTAGTAGGGGAGGGGTTGCCCCACTCCTGCTAGATAAATTTTGAACCAATCTAGCTGTTTAGACGACTTCCCGTTTTACCCAGCGATAAAAAGCACTCCGCATCCCCGATTCGAGCAGCCAAATCTCATCTTCTTTGGGAATAACGCGGATGAGTGCTTCGGCGAAGAAGTTCAGAAAAAGCCAGCGGATTTGTTCAGCGCGATTCTTGGCGTGTTGGGATGGGGCAGCCGGTTCGAGCAATTTGCCATGCACAAACTGCGCCGCTTCCGTTTCGACGGGCAAAATAAAGCGCACGATTGCCGTCGTCTCATCTACAATGTAGGAACCCGAACCGATCGGGCGCTGTAAAACTTCTGCACGGGAGGTAAGCAGATCGGCGCGATAACGACCATTTACGAGGTAAATAGAATAGCCGCCAATTGTACTTTGGATGAAGTCAAAGACGATTTGGCGTATTTTGGTTTCATCGGCGTCTTTTGCAAGTTTCAAGCCCGCGCGGATTTGCTCGATTCCGATTTCGTGAATACCTTGCTCGATGGTGTCGCGGTAAAAAAGATTGTCGAGGGCTTCGCGCAGGCGATCTTCACGCGAGAGCGGCATAAAAAATTCGTAGATCAGAATACTGGGCGAGACTTCGAGCAGATAATTACTGAAAAGACGTTTTTTTTCTTCGAGCAACTCTTTAAAATCATTACGCCGCACGCGCAGGATTTCGGGTTTGGCGCGGTAGCTGTCGCCGTTACGCTCAATCAGTTCTTGCAGGCGCTCATTTAATAAAGCGGTCGCTTCGGCGATATTCCAGCCGTT
>JANTFU010000130.1 GCA_024763295.1 Anaerolineales bacterium | reverse complement strand
TTAATCTTGCAAGCGCTGCGCACAATTGTTGAAACTGCCGGCTATCAACAAGCGAATTTCTTCCAATACGATGAAGACCGCAAATTATTTGCCTTGCTGGAGAGCAGTGAGCAAGAACATCCAGCTGAGATTAAAGAAATATTGACGTTTCGTTTGGGAGAAGAACGAGGCTTGATCGGGGTCGTCGGGGAATCGCGTCAGGCGCTCATTATTCCCGATACAAAAGATGAACCGCGCTGGGTACCAACCGATGAAACGCTTCGCTCCGCTTTATTCGTGCCGGTCTTTCGTGAAAATCGCTTGCTGGGCGTCGTCAGCATCGTCAGCGCTCAAACAGATGCTTTTAGCGAAGAAGATGCCCGAAACATCACTGTACTGGCAAATAATTTGGCAATTGCCATCGAAAATATTCAACTCTTTGAGCGCGTCACTAAATCCGAAGCTCGTTATCGCGGCATTTTTGAAGGCGTTCAGGATGCGATCTTTGTAGAAAGCCCGGATGGCAACATTCTGGATATCAACGAGCGCGCTTGCCAGATTTTTGGTTACAGCCGCGAAGAGTTCCTGACGAAAAAAGTGAGTGATCTTTTGCCTCCGGATGGAGAAGCGCTATTGCCTGATCGCCCGGGAGGCAGGGATATTCCCAATCACCCTATTGAAACCGTGAATTTGCGCGCCAATGGTGAAAAATTTCCGGTGGAAATTAGTGGTCGCGTGAACAATGTTGGTGACGAAGATGTGTTATTGGTTGTGCTGCGAGATATTTCAGATCGGGTAAAGGCGCAGCAGGAATTACAGGAAAGTGAAACCCGCTTCCGCTTATTGGCTGAATTTACGCATGATTGGGAATACTGGATTGATCCGCAGGGAGAATATATTTACACTTCGCCATCTTGCGAGGCGATTACAGGCTACAGTGCGGATGAGTTTATAGCTAAGCCTGAATTTCTATTTGAGATCGTTCACCCTAATTATCAAGAAAAAGTCATCGCGCATTACCATGATCAAGTCAATAAATTGCAACCGGAGTTTTCGATGATATTTCCGATTCTCAATCGGGATGGCGATCAAATCTGGCTTGAGCATCATTGTCGCCCCATATTTAATCAAGCAGGCGATTTTTTAGGGCGGCGCGGAAATAATCGAAATATCACCGCCCGGGTGCGCGCTGAAGAAGGGGTTCAGCGCCAACTCAAAAGGTTGGCTGCCCTGCATACCATTGATAGAGCGATCAATTCCAGTACAGGTCTGGAGGTAATCCTTAACGTATTACTTCGGCAGACCTTGGAGCAGTTGGAAGTGGATGCGGCAGATATCTTGTTATACAATAAAAATTTGTTAACACTCAGCTTTGCTGCCGGTCAAGGTTTTCAGACCAGTGCTCTCAAATACACCCGCCTACGTCTTGGAGAAGGCTTAGCCGGACGTGCTGTGTTTGAACAAAAGACAGTGGTCATCCCCGATTTAGCAGAGGTGGAAGAAAAATTCGCGCGCTCTCAAGAGTTTAAAAATGAAAAATTTCGAAGCTATTTTGTCGTCCCGCTCATTGCAAAGGGACAAATAAAGGGAGCTTTGGAAATTTTCCATCGTTCGCGGCTTAACCCTGACTCAGAATGGCTTGGTTTTCTGGAGACGCTGGCTGGGCAGGCGGCTATTGGGCTTAGCGAAATTGAACTTTTCGAGGGCTTGGAAAAAGCTAATTTTGAGATTAATTTTGCCTATGACAGTACTTTGGCAGGTTGGGCGTATGCCCTCGAGTTACGAGATAGGGAGACCGAAGGGCATTCGCGGCGCGTTGTGGACTTGACTCTACGCTTGGCACAAGCAATGGGGATAAAAGGCGATGCCTTGGTGCATACTCGTCGTGGTGCCCTACTTCATGACATAGGAAAAATGGGATTGTCCGACAAAATTTTACTAAAACCCGGTCCGCTTACAGATGAGGAATGGGTTTTGATGAAAAAACACCCTGTTTACGCTTACAAACTGCTTTCCCCAATTAGCTACCTTAACAAAGCGCTGGATATTCCCTATTGTCATCACGAGAAATGGGACGGTTCAGGATATCCGCGTGGCTTAAAGGGTACGCAAATCCCGCTATCGGCACGTATTTTTGCGGTTGTTGATGTATGGGATGCCCTGCGAACGGATCGTGTATACCGAAAGGCTTGGTCGAAGGAAAAAACATTGGATTACATCCGGGCAGAATCCGGTAAACACTTCGACCCAAAGGTGGTGGACGCGTTTCTGAAAATGATTGAAGAAATGTAACTACCTACGTCATTGCGAACCCCGATGCTTTTCGGGGTGAAGCAATCCCCTAAGGAATGAGAATTCAATAATATACAAAGTTGTCCCAGTTCCTGAGCGGCAGGCGACAGTCGTTGAGCCTGAAGTCGAAGGACGGCGTTCCGTGAAAATCGCCTTCGACTACGCACTTCTCTGCCGTTCAGTGTTCCGCTCAGGGACTGAAATTTTGCGCTTTATTTACTCTTTGTTCCGTAGTCATTTAACCAACGAACGCTTTCATGGAAAAATATCATGTGGTTGGTCGATTGATAAAGACGAAATTGGAATTAACCATAAGCGTAACCAAATGCTTACTCGCTCTTAACTCATCGTTAAAGGACACGGGGTAGGATAAGTTGTCTAATTCTATTTACAGGAGCTTACTTATGCCCACTTGTGTCCTTTTCTTATGCACAGGGAATTCTGCCCGCAGCCAGATGGCTGAAGCCTTCCTGCGCAAATATGCCGGTGATCACTTCGAGGCGCACAGCGCCGGATTGAAGCCATCTGGCGTCAACCCATTCACCGTTCAGGTTTTGCAGGAAGTCGGGATTGATATTTCCGAAAATATATCCAAGGGGATAGAGACCTATCTTGGAAAAACTCTCTTCCAGTATCTAATCACGGTCTGCGACGATGCGGACAAGAATTGTCCAACAGTCTGGCCGGGTGTCAATCAGCGTATGCACTGGTCTTTTGAAGATCCGGTAGCTTTTGAAGGCGCTGATGCTGAAAAACTTGCCAAATTCCGTGAGATACGCGATCAGATCGAGGCGTGAGTCAAAGCTTGGCTAACGGAACAAAATCTCTGGTAAAAAGTCGTTTTTCCTTGTTCGTTGCCCCGTCCATCTTGACGGCTTCTTTTTCGGCAATATAATTCAATTTATGTTGAACTATATTGAAACGTTCCCAGATTCCGTGGAGATGGAAGAGTTGCTTGTCTGGTTGAAAGCGTTGGCGGACCCCAAACGCCTACGGATATTCAACCTGTTGATGGAAGGTGTGCAATGTAATTGCGAGATTGGCGATGTCTTGGATATGGCGCCTAATTTGATCTCGCATCACTTGAACAAACTAAGAGCCGTTGGCTTGGTAGACGCAGAACGTGATGCGGGTGACTCTCGTTGGATTTACTACTCGATTAATCGCACTGCGCTGGAAAAAGTAAACGTGGCTCTAGGCGCTTTTCTTAATCCGCAGCGTATCCAGCCTCGTCAACCGGCATGTGGTCCAAGAGCGGAAAGCGCTTGTACCACAGATTTCTCTTTGAATAAGGATGATGAATGAAACGAAAAGTCTTATTTTTGTGCACGGGCAATTCCTGCCGCTCGCAAATGGCAGAAGCACTCGTGAACGCCCGCTTGGGCGATGAATGGCAAGCCTTTTCGGCAGGCACCCAACCTGCTGGATATGTTCACCCCAAAGCGCTGGCTGCTTTAGCTGAAATCGGTATTGCCCATCAAGGAAACTCGAAACTAGCCGATGAATACCATGATATGGACTTTGACTTGGTGGTTACGGTCTGCGAGGATGCCGCAGCCAATTGTCCGGTTTGGTTGGGGGAAGGTGTTCGGGTGCATCGCGGGTTTCCCGACCCAGCCAAGGCGCAGGGAGATGATGAAGTGGCGATGAATGTCTTTCGTCAGGTGCGGGACGATATTTCCGTCCAAATTATCGATCTGCTGAAACAGGATCAATTTGAAGATGAAATCCGACAAGCTTTTACGCTGTCATAAGAAAAGGAACCTTTGATGTCTACTGTATCTACCCCCACGAAGCAATTGTCTACGCTCGATCGCTATCTGACTTTATGGATTTTTCTGGCAATGGCGCTGGGCGTTGGGCTTGGGTTTCTTTTCCCGGATGCCATCACCAGTTTTAGTGAAGCCGTCTCGGTCGGGACGACCAATATCCCGATTGCGATTGGCTTGATTTTGATGATGTACCCGCCTTTGGCAAAGGTGCATTACGAGGATTTGGGCAGAGTCTTTCGCAACTGGAAGGTGCTGGGCTTGTCTCTTGTTCAGAACTGGATTGTTGGTCCCGTTTTGATGTTCTTTTTGGCGATCATTTTCCTGCGTGGCTATCCTGAGTATATGGCGGGCTTGATTATGATCGGTTTGGCACGCTGCATTGCGATGGTAATCGTCTGGAACGAACTGGCGCACGGCGACAATGAATATGCGGCGGGGCTGGTGGCGTTTAATAGCATTTTTCAAGTGCTTTTTTACAGCGTCTACGCCTATGTTTTCATTACCGTTCTGCCGACTTGGTTTGGGATGAAAGGCAGTTTGGTGGAAATTACCATCGGTGAGATTGCGAAAAGCGTCTTCATTTATTTGGGCATCCCCTTCATCGCAGGCTTTTTGACACGCTTTATTTTGATCCGCGTTAAGAGTAAAAGCTGGTATCACGATGAATTTATCCCGAAAATCAGCCCGTTAACTCTGATTGCGCTGCTTTTCACGATTGTGGTTATGTTCAGCCTAAAGGGAAATTTGATCGTCACTATCCCGCTGGACGTGGTGCGGATTGCTATTCCCTTGCTGATTTATTTTGTGGTTATGTTCCTTTTCTCGTTCTGGATGGGGCATCGGATTGGGGCGGATTATTCCAAGTCTACGACCTTGGCATTTACCGCCGCCAGCAACAACTTTGAACTGGCGATTGCGGTTGCAGTGGCGGTTTTCGGGATTAATTCCGGCGCAGCTTTTGCGGCGGTCATCGGTCCCTTGATCGAAGTGCCGGTGATGATCGGGTTGGTCAATGTTTCCTTTTGGTTCCAGAGAAAATATTTTGGCAACGAACTTGGCACTGCGCTCGAAATGGTCGCTGCGGCACAGGAAGTTTGTCCGCCGGATGAAAAGCTGCTGAAATAGAATTTAATCCCCGTCTTTTTCAGGGCGGGGATTTTTTGCGCGAGTTATATTCAGAAAGATGAATGTAATCTGCATTAGATGCAATCCTTCCCTCTTGCACTTATCTCATTGAGTGGTAAGATATATGCAAGGAATTGAATATGATTGAGTATAAAAAAGAGATCCAGTTATTCAAGGCATTGAGCCACCCCACCCGCATTGCGATTTTGGAGCTACTGCGCAATGGCGAACAGTGTGTCTGCCATCTCGAAGCCTCGTTGGGATTGCGCCAAGCCTATATCTCACAACAATTGGGTGTCTTGCGCAAAGCCGGACTTCTTGCCAAGCGCCGCGATGGTTGGAATATTTACTATCGGGTCTTGAATAAAGAAGTCTTTGCTGTCTTGGACAGTGTCTATCAGATGACCGGCACGCCAAAAATCGAGCAAACGATCACGCCAGCGACCTGCACTTGCCCGCATTGCGAATCGGAAGACGCCCAGATGCTTGTCATCCCGGAAGATATTCTTTCGTGAGCCATCACGTTTGGACCGGGCAAACTGCTTGTAGACGAGACTCAAGCCTAAATCAGGAACGTTTCGTCTCTTTTTTTGCCAAATCTTATTCAATAAAGCGAATATATTTATCGGAGTTTATCAATGAATCCATCCCTTTCAAGTAAGAAACCTGCCGAGTTATCGTGGCAGAAAATTGCTCTTGTTAGCATCGCGCTTGTGTTTTGGCTAATCGCCTATAACGTGATTGAGCCGCTGGCGAATTGGATCGCTTACGGTCTCTTTGCCCAGCCTGCAGGCTCGCATTTGGGCGAGTCGCTGGCGTTCTTTTTCTACGATGTGCCAAAAATCATCCTGCTCTTGGGCGGCATGATTTTCCTGATTACCTTTTTGCGTTCCTTCTTCAGTCCCGAACAAACCCGTGCCTGGCTGGGCGGCAAGCGAGAAGGCGTTGGTAATACGCTCGCCGCTCTTTTGGGTGTCGTGACCCCCTTCTGCTCCTGTTCGGCGGTGCCGCTTTTTATTGGATTTGTGGAAAGCGGCATCCCGCTGGGTGTGACTTTTTCTTTTCTGACGGCGACTCCGGTCGTGAACGAAGTCGCTTTGGTGATGCTTTTCGGCTTATTTGGCTGGAAAGTGGCGGGACTCTATCTGGTGAGCGGCTTGGTCATTGCAGTATTGGCGGGGGTGCTGATTGGACGTTTGAATCTCGAACGCTACGTAGAAGATTTTGTTTGGCAAATCAAAGCGGGTGCGCAAGCGACGGCGGGTTACAAACCGACATTAGACGAGCGTATTAACCAAGCCTGGGATTCGACCAAAGAGATCGTGGGCAAAGTTTGGCTTTACGTCATCGTCGGGATTGCGATCGGGGCGGGCATTCACGGCTATGTCCCTGAAGATGCAATGGCAACGATTTTGGGCAAAGGCGCTTGGTGGAGCGTTCCGGCAGGCGTTCTTTTGGGCGTCCCGCTCTACTCGAATGCGGCGGGCGTGATTCC
>JANTFU010000129.1 GCA_024763295.1 Anaerolineales bacterium | reverse complement strand
TACCCAAAAACTCGGATATATGGTGCGCGGCGGCGACCCCGACTCCATCGATGCGATTGTGCCAATGGCGTTTGGCAACTTGGCACTGGATTTGATTTTGCGTGGCATTCATGGACGTTTGGTCGTGCTCAAAAACGGACGCTATGACAATGTGCCGATCGAAGTCGTTACCAGCACCAAAAAACTCGTCAATGTGGCGCAGTTCTACAATACCGAACGTTACCGCCCAAATTATGAGAGCTTTGAGATGAAACCGCTCTTCATTATGACGAGCGAAATTTAGTTTTCAGAACCAGATGCAAAACAGCCATCCGCGCGGGTGGCTGTTTTTGTTTTGGGGGAAATGTCGCAACGCGCCCGGATTTGGGCTGGGGTGCTGCCCCGTACATTTGCGGGACCCGAGTGGGGAAACCGTTAACGGAATCCATTTTTTTGCGGGCGGCACTCACCAAAACGGAAGCAGGTTTCCAGCAAGAGCGTTTGCGTGCGTTCTTTTTATCCATGATATTTGGCGTGCTTTTTTCGCTTTTTGTCACATCTATATATAAAAGTGTCATAAAAAGAGTGCTTTTGCTATTGCAACCTATTGCAAATGCTTGTTTTATATGGCGCATTATGGTATCTTTGCGCGGTATATGTGACAGCGCTTGAAAGGACACCGCAATGGCTAATTTGCTGACTGCACGTCAGGTTCAAGAAATCTTGAAGGTTGACCGCACGACAATCTATCGCATGTTGAAGGATGGTCGTCTTAAGGGTGTTAAGGTTGGGCAGCAATGGCGTTTTTCAGAAGCGCATGTTGAGGAGCTTATTTCTGGTCACCCGCTCGAAGAAGACGCCGAACCGGAAGAGTTGTTTGATGCTTTGCCCATGCATTGTATGCAGCCCATGCAAGATGTTTTTGCCGAAATTGCGAATGTTGGCTCGATTATTACGAATGCTGAAGGTCAGCCGGTTACACGTATAAGTAATTCTTGTGATTTTTGTAAATTGATCTTGGGTAGCACAGAGGGGCGCAAGGCATGTTTTGCCTCTTGGAAAAAGATGATCGAAGAAGATACCGGTGAACCGACTTTTTCGTCCTGCCATGCCGGTTTGCAATATGTCACTGCCCCGATTAAGTTGCATGGGGAGTTTGCCGCTTCGCTTTTTGCGGGGCAGTTTTACCTTGAGAGACCAGCACCGGATGAAGAGCATGAGCGTATTCGCAACTTGGCAATCCAATACAAGATTAATCCGGCTTTGTTGGAACAGGCAGCGCAGGAAATTCGCTATTTGCGCTTGCATCGGAAGCAAGAGTTGGAACGCTGGCTGGAGCGGATCGCCAATACTTTTGGGGAGATTACTGAAGAACGCGCGACGCTTTTACAACGTTTGAAGCAATTTACGGAAGCCGTTGAGTAGTTTGAGGAGAGGAGGCTAAATCGTATTCCGATTTTCCTGAAAAAGATGTCCCTTTGTATTGTTGTAAATTGGCGTATGCCAAGAATTTATCCATGAGGAGAATGTAAAAATGACAGATGAAACCATTTATCGTCACATGCAAGACGAAGGTGTTTCTCGACGTGATTTTTTGAAGATGTGCGGCTTGGTAGTCGGCGCAATGGGCATGACCAAAATGCCTCCGCTGGATGCCAGTGGTTTGCCTGCATCACTGAATAAAGTCGATAAAAGCACCTTGAATCACGTCGCTGAAGCGATGGAGACCAAACCGCGTATTCCTGTGATTTGGCTTGAGTTCCAAGATTGCACCGGTTGTAGTGAAGCCCTCACCCGCGCCAACGCGCCCACGTTGAGCAATTTGGTGCTGAACACCCTGACTATTGAACATCACGAGGCACTTTCCGCTGCTGCCGGTTTTCAGGTTGAAGAAGCCAAACAGCAAGCAATGAAAAAATATGCCGGTCAATATGTGTTGGTTGTTGAAGGTTCCATCCCGACCGGCGAATTTGCCGCATATTGTTCTGTTGGTGGACGCAGCGCTGAAGAAATTCTGAAAGAAGCTGCTGCCGGTGCTGCTGCGGTAATTGCCGTGGGGAGCTGTGCTTCTTATGGCGGTTTGCCTGCTGCTGATCCAAACCCGACACAGGCTGTTGGTGTAATGGATTTGATTAAAGATAAGCCGGTTGTCAATATCCCCGGTTGCCCGGCAATCCCCGAAGCGACTGTCGGCGTGATTACTCACTTTGCCATTTTCGGCACTTTGCCCGAATTAGACGAATTGCACCGCCCGAAGACTTTTTACGGCACAACGGTTCATGATCGCTGCTTGCGCCGCCCCTTCTACGAAGCCGGTAAATTTGCGCTCTCCTTCGATGATGAAGGTGCAAAGCAGGGCTGGTGTCTGTACAAACTTGGTTGCAAGGGACCAACCACACACAACTCTTGCGCCACCATTCGCTGGGACTCCGGTCTCTCCTTCCCGATTCAGTCGAATCATCCCTGCTTGGGCTGTTCCGAACCGAATTTCTGGGATGGCGGCGGTTTCTATCAAGGGCAATCTACGCCGCTTGAAAAACCGACCTTGGGTACCGTTGGTGCTGCCGGTGCTGCCGGGCTTGCCATTGGTGCAGGCATGGCTGCTGCCGCGAAAGCAAAAAAGGAGAAATAAATCATGGATTGGAACGCAACACTTGAATTTGCTCGTGGACCATTCTTCAACTTCGCGCTGATCTTCTTCATCGCCGGAATGCTCTATCGTATTGCAAACGTCGTATTCCTCGGCTGGAACAAAGATTTTGCCAAACCGCGTGCCAGCAAAGGCAACGGTGTCGTGAAATCTTATTTGCGCGGCGGATTGATTTTGCCCTTCTTCCCGCGTGAGAAAAAAGCCTTCGTCAATAACCCAATCACCTTTTTGGCGGGT
Organism: Anaerolineales bacterium; assembly: GCA_024763295.1. Taxonomy (GTDB): domain Bacteria; phylum Chloroflexota; class Anaerolineae; order Anaerolineales; family Villigracilaceae; genus Desulfolinea. The sequence goes on along the minus strand of JANTFU010000129.1, from coordinate 3,798 downwards.
GGTTTATTCCACTTGAGCCTCTTTGTGATTATCTTTCTCGGTGCTGCCCACATGCTGGCGTGGAAAAGTCTGCTCGGCTTCGGCTGGTGGACACTGCCCTTGCCCATCGTAGACTTCATGGCTGCTGTTGGCATCATCTCGATGGTTGCATTGATCATTAATCGCTTCAACCATCCGGTGCTTAAACGCCTTTCAGGTCCTGCCGAATTTGTGAATTGGTTGCTCGTCTTCCTGCCCATGCTGACAGGCTACATGATGACCCACCACATGTTCTTTGAGTATAAAGTTCTTTTCAGCCTGCACATGCTCTCCATTGACGTGCTGCTGATCTGGCTTCCTTTGAGTCGAATTTCCCACTTTGTCTTCTACTTCTTCTCCCGCACAATTCATGGCGTTGAATGGGGCAAACGTGGCGCAATGCCGTAGGAGGATGAAATGACTGATAAAACTATGGATGTATTTGTAAAGAAGACCGGCGGATGGGCTGCATCTCAGCTCGAAGCCTGTACCCGCTGTGGACTTTGTGCCGAAGCGTGCCCCTATTATCTTGCTACCGGCAACCCGGACTATACCCCGATTTGGAAAGTGGAACTGCTAAGCCGCGCCTATCAGCAGCGTTTTACGCTCGTTGGCAAAGTGAAGACCGCGCTTGGTTTCAACAAACCGATTACCGATGAAGAGATTAAAGATTGGAGCATGATTGATTTTAACGCCTGCTCCATGTGCGGAAAATGTGCCGCCGTTTGCCCGATGGGCATTGAAATTCCTAAATTGATCGGTACCGTTCGTGCCGGTGTTAACGCTGCCGGTTATGCCCCCGAAGGGCTTAAATCTAAAGCCAAAGCACAGGACGAATTTGGCAGCCCCAACGGCGATACCGTTGATGCTTACAAAGAATGGTTCGCCTCTGCTAAGGAAAAAGTTGGCATTGATGTTCCTGTTGACGTGAAAGGTGCCGAGATTTTGGTTGTTTTCACGAATCTTGAAATCTCTACCAAAAAGAGCAATCTCTACGATTTAGCCAAAATCTTAGAAGCCGCTGGAATTTCTTGGACAACCAGCCTTGAAGCACGCGATGCTTTCAATATGGGCAAAATTATCGGCGATGGCAAACTTAAAAAGAAATTGCTGATGCGCATTTACAATGCCGCGGTTGAGCTGGGGGTTAAAAAGGTGCTTGTTACCGAATGTGGACACGGTTTTGTTGCCTTGCGTGATGACCTGCCTGAAGTAGTAGGCAAAGCGCTGCCCTTTGAAGTCATTCATATTGCCGGACTACTTCCCGATTTGATTGCGGAAGGCAAAATTAAAGTTCAAGCCGGTAAATTTGCAAATGGCAAAACCTACACTTTCCATGATTCTTGCAAAATTCAACGCACGGGCGGATACTTTGAAGAGCCGCGTGATGCCCTCAAAATTTTGGTTGGCGAATCGAACCTTAAAGACATGGCATCCAACCGTGAAGAAGGTCTTTGCTGCGGTGGTGGTGGCGGTTTACGCGCCATTCCTGAAGCAAAGGACAACCGTATGGCTGCCTTCAAGCTCAAACTCCATGAACTGGAAGAGGTCAAAGCCGATGTGGTTGTGAGCACTTGTGATAACTGTCAGTTGCAGATCAAAGATGGTCTTAATTTCTACGAGGTTGAAGATGTGGAAGTTAAGGGTCTCATTGAGATGGTTGCCGACGCTTTAATCGTATAAGGAGTAAGAAATGGCTGAACGAATTGTAGTAGACCCCATTACCCGCATCGAAGGTCATCTGCGCATTGAAGCGGAGTTGGACGAAAGCAATAAAATTAAAAACGCTTACTCTGCCGGGACAATGGTGCGCGGTATCGAAATTATCTTGCAGGGACGTGACCCGCGCGACGCTTGGGCATTTACCCAGCGTACCTGCGGTGTTTGTACCACCGTCCACTCGTTTGCATCCATCCGCGCAGTGGAAGATGCACTCAATATCCAAATCCCGAAGGCTGCGAACCTGATCCGCAACCTGATGATTGCCCAGCAGTACATTCACGACCATGTGATGCACTTCTATCACTTGCACGCTCTCGACTGGGTGGATGTCGTCAATGCTTTGCAGGCAGATCCGGCAGAAACATCCCGCATTCAGCAGGCGATTTCCCGCTGGCCCAACTCATCGCCCGCATATTTTGCCGACGTGCAGAAAAAAGTTCAGGCGATTGTCGATAGCGGTCAACTCTCCATCTTCGCAAATGCGTATTGGGGACACCCCGCCTATAAACTTCCGCCCGAAGTCAATCTGCTTGGGGTAGCGCACTATCTTGAAGCCCTCGATGCACAGCGTACTTTCACCAAGATTCATACCATCTTCGGTGGCAAGAACCCGCATCCCAACTTCCTCGTGGGTGGCGTTCCCTTCCCGATTGACCTGAATTCCGACGCCGCGCTCAACACGGAACGTCTTGGCATCATCAAAGACTCCATTGATCGCATGATCCAATTCGTCGATCAGGTCTACATTCCTGATTTGCTGGCGATTGCGCCCTACTATCTTGAATATGCGGGCATCGGCGAAGGTCTCGGCAACTTCCTGACCTGGGGCGAATTTCCCGACACCGACAACAGCGACACCTCTAAATTCCTCGTGCCGCGTGCGGTCATCATGAACCGTGACCTGAGCAATATCATCGAACCTGACCCCAATGATTTCGCCAAGATGAAAGAATTTGTGGCGCACTCTTGGTACGAACAGAGCGTTGGCGACGGCGCAGGCTTGCACCCTTGGGAAGGTGAGACCAAATTCAACTTCACCGGTCCGCAGCCGCCCTACGAATACCTGAATGTTGAAGAGAAATACTCCTGGCTTAAAGCCCCGCGTTGGGCAGAAGCCCCGATGGAAGTCGGTCCGCTTGCTCGTGCGCTAGTGATGTACGCTAAGGGACACCCGCAGATGGTCGAGTTGGTGGACTACACCCTCAAGACCCTCAATGCTCCCGTCGAAGCACTCTTCTCCACCCTCGGTCGTACCGCTGCGCGTGGTCTCGAAAGCAAAGTTTTTGCTACTCACATGCTTGAAACCTACAACGAGTTGATTGATACCATCAAAGCCGGTGACACCAAGACCTTCAACGAGACCAATTGGGAACCGAGCACTTGGCCCAAAGAAGCCAAAGGCTTTGGCTATATGGAAGCGCCGCGTGGCGCACTCGGTCACTGGGTTGTGATTAAAGATCAGAAAATTGACAATTACCAGATGGTTGTTCCGACCACTTGGAACGCCTCCCCGCGTGACCATCTGGATCAGGCTGGCGCTTACGAGATGTCCCTTGTGGATACGCCGCTGGCAAAGCCGGAATGGCCCCTTGAGATTTTGCGCACGATCCACTCCTTTGACCCGTGCATGGCATGTGCCATTCACATGGTCGATGCCGATGGGCGTGATCTCGGCGAAGTCTCCGCCGGGCTGAATGTCTGTGTAAGCTAGTTTATCCGCTTGTTTTACTGACTTCTACCTGCCCCTTCACGTCATTATACGAAGGGGCAGGGATAGCAGTTTTACTAATAAATGCCCCTCTGTGTAGGGGCATCGTTACGAAAAAGGAGAAACACCATGTTTTTTACTGGACTGATCGTTGGTGTAATTTTGACCGCCGTTGCCATTTTGGTTTTTGCGCCAAAGCTGATGATTCCCGTTCACGAAAGCAAACTTTCTGTGGATGAAACCGTTGCTGCGATTGAAAAATCTGCGCTGGATTCCGATTGGTTAGTGCCTAAAATTTATAATATCCAAGGCACGTTGAAAAAGAACGGGCATGAAGACATGTCTGAATT
>JANTFU010000128.1 GCA_024763295.1 Anaerolineales bacterium | reverse complement strand
GGAAAACGTCGGTGTGACGGTTGCGGCGATCAGCATTTTGTTTACAACACGCTCCTTTGGTTATCTGACCGGCTCTGTGCTGGGCGGCTGGCTGTATGACCGTTTTCAGGGACATCGCGTTTTGAGCGGGCTGCTTGTGATTGCGGCGTTGGCATTAGCGAGTGTGCCGAGTGTCAACGCGATGGTGTTACTTTCGGTGATTTTCTTTCTCGTTGGCGCGGCGCAAGGCGGCATGGATGTCGGCTCAAACACCTTGCTTGTGCGCGCTAATCCGCCTAAAGTTGCTGCTGCGCTCAACGGACTTTTCTTTTTTGCGGGGTTGGGCAGTTTTCTCGTGCCAATTTATCTTGGTAGGGTTTCGCTGGCTTGGGGCTATTACGGGATGGCGCTGGCGCTCATTCCCATCATTGCGTGGGTTTTCCTGACCGAATCACCCGAAATTCCCATCGCCAAGCAAGGAGATGAAACCAAACTCAACAATCTGCCGCTTTTCATCAGTTTTGCGGCGCTTGCCTTCATCTACATTGGCGCGGAAGTCAGCTTTGGCGGCTGGCTTTTTACCTACTTTAGCGCCAATCCGCTAATTAGCGAAAGCAGCGCTTATACGCTTAACGCCATTTTTTGGTTGGCAATCATGTTCGGACGTTTGCTCGCAATCCCCATCGCAAACCGTTTCAGCCTCCCGCAAATCATTTTGGGCTATTTGCTCGGCGCGGTCGTCAGCGCGGGCGTGCTTTACTTTTTCAATGCCCTGCTCGCTGTCTGGATTGGTACGCTCGGCATGGGCTTGAGCATGGCAGCGCTCTTCCCCTCCACGTTTACTTTCGTGCAAAATAATATGCGCCTTTCAGGAAAATTGACCGGCATGGTTTGGGCAAGCGGCAGCACGGGAGCGATGATTCTGCCCTATCTCATCGGACAGCAGATCGGACGAGTTGGTACCGCCTCCCTGATGCTGACCATGCTGATGGTTTGGGTGCTGGCAGTTGGCATCTTCCTCGTTGCGCTACGCTCGCGGCGTGAAGTTGTTCCCGTTTAATCGGCTGTGTGCGCGAGAATAAAGTAGGTCACGTTTTCAACGTGACAATCTTGCTTGCCGCTCAAGTCACGCTACAAGCGTGACCTACCATGCGAGAAACGCGTTAAAATATCCCCTACAAGCAATGCTCTGCGTTGCTAAAAGGACGAATTTTCCATGAAAAAATGGTTGCTCTCTCCCCCCTCTCTTGACGATTTTTTACGCCTACTGCGCGCGTGGAAGTTTTGGCTGCTCGGCTCAATGCTGGGTGCGCTGATCGGTGCGGCGGTCTTCTATCTCTTCCCGCCGATGTATCGCGCACAGGCAACCGTCGTCGTGGATTTCAACATCGAAGAATCGTGGACGTATGGCGCAGACCGCGATGTCTACTACTATCTCGAACGCGAGTCGCGCAAGTTGGTGGAAGTTGCCTGGGATGATAGAGCAATGGACTCTATAGCTAGAGCATTTCCTGATTTGACGGTTGCAATTTTACGCGATGAGCGGCTTCATTTATCTCAGCCTGAAGACGGCGCTTGGCATTTCTACGCCGACGATCCTGACCCTGCTCGCGCGGAACAACTTGTCAGCTTTTGGGCAGAAGAATTTGTAGGGCAGGCGCGCTATAGCGCAGTAAACGCGACTGCGCTAAAAGCGATTACCACCGCATTAGAAAACGGCGAAGTTGTATTGGCAGATGTTGAAGCTGATCTTGCTCGTTTGGAAGAGACGAGTATGGGAATCTCATCCTATGTGGATGTGGCGCTGACGCAAAAAGAAAACCTGCCTGTTGCGCCGCGTAATGCGCTCGGTGAATATGTTTTCTTTGGCGCTGCGAGCGTGTTGGTCTTGGTGGCTTTGGGCATTCTTTTTACAGGAACGGGTGATGAGTAAAGAAGCTCACCACAGAGACACGGAGAACACAAAGGAAAGCTTTGTGACCACGAAGAAAAACTTTGTGAACTTTGTGCCTTCGTGGTTAAATTTGGGAAAACTGGCACAGCTTTTGTGGGGGCTTGTTTTATTAACCCTGCCCGTGACCAGTTTTCGCTATTTCCCCTTGCTTGGAAAACATACCTATGTGCGTCCGCTGGCGTTTTATCCGCTGGCGCTGCTGTATTTAGTTTTGGTTTTGCGTCTGTTGCGCAAGGAAATAAAACTGCCGTGGAGCAATGCGCTTATCCCATTTTTTGTCTTTTTGCTGGTTGCGTTACTGACAACAGCCGCAGGTGCTTTCCTCGCCCCGATTGCATTGCGTGGACAAGATTACTGGGGGCGTGCCATCCGCGCCTTGCTGACTTTTATCATCGGCTTGGCATTCTTTGTGGCTGCGTTGTGGATGAACCGCGACGTGGACGATGTGCGCCGCTCCTTGCCCTGGTTATATGGCGGCTTGGTCTTGACCATGCTCTGGGCGGGCGTGCAGGCGACGGCTTTTTATACACCCTTGTTGAAAAAGTCGCAGGTCTCGGAATGGCAGTTGCTTTTCTCGATGCGCGGCATCCCAAAATTACGGCGCGTCTCCGGTTTTGCTTTTGAAGCCTCCTGGCTGGCGGGGCAAATTGCTACGCTCTATCTCCCTTGGCTGGTTGCCTCGCTGCTGACGCGCTTTCGGGCGACAAAATTCCGTTGGCTGGAGCCGCTACTCTTGCTGGCAGCCTTGGTCACACTTTTGCTGACCTACTCGCGCGGTGGTTTGCTGATCGCGCTGGCTGCTGCGGGCGTGACCATTTTGGTGGCGGGGCGCAAAAATATTCAACGTGGTTGGCAATGGATGACAAATATCAACCGCCAAGACGCAGAGAACGCCAAGAATAATTTCAAAAAAACTTTGCGCCCTTCGCGTCTTGGCGGTTCAAAATGGACATCAATTGGCTCTCGGCTTTTGATTGTTCTGCTTATCGGCGGCATAGTTGTAGGTGGGGGAGCCTTTCTGGCACAGCAAAAATATGTCAGCCGTTTGTGGACGGTGCAAGCCGACAGCCTCGCTGATTATTTCGTCAAGACCAATGCGGGCGGGCGGTTTACCTATCTCTGGTCGGCAGCGCAGACTTTTTTGCAGCATCCATTCTTGGGTGTTGGCTTTGGCGGTAGCGGCTTTTACCTTTACCAAAATTTACCGGACTGGGCGCTCTCCAATATTCCCGAAGTTTCCAAACAACTCAGCCCCGCCAGCACACTTTATCCCAACCCCAAAAATTTATATTTGCGTCTCGCCATCGAAAACGGGCTTTTCGGTTTGGTCACTTTTCTCAGCTTTTTATTTGCCATTCTCGCCCAAATTATCACTGCTCTGCGCCGCGAGACGCTCAAAATGGTCGGCATCGCCGGTCTCTTTTCGTGGACGGCAATTCTGATCTACTATTTCATGCAGGATTCCTTCGCAATGGCGGAGTTGTGGGTGAACTTTGGTATTATTCTGGGGCTAACGTCAGTGAAATATGCAGATTGATAGGCTGATTCTGCGAGGCAGTTTTATCGCCGAAGCAGTCTCCTGTCACTGTGAGACCGCTTCGGCGCAAGAGCATGCGCCTCGCGGAATCACCTTAAAATCACGTTTCACGTTTTAGGAGTATTTATGATCGTATTATCCGTCGGGATGCCGCGCGCGGGTTCGGGCTGGCATTACAACATCATCCACGATTTAATGGACGTAGCAGGCTATGACGATGCCCGCGAAATCCGTGAAAAATTTCATCTACAAAGTATTCTGACCGAAGTGAACGTCAACATTGGCGTGTTATCGCTGCGCCGTTTGGGGATGGTGATGATTCCGGCGCTTTTGGGACGGAATTTTGTACTCAAAGCCCATGCCGGTCCCACACTTTGGTCGCGGACGCTCGCGGCTTTGGGCTTGCTACGGATTGTTTACATTTATCGCGACCCGCGTGATGCGATGCTCTCTGCCTACGAGTATGGGCGGCGCACTGCCGAGCGCGGACGTCCCAATTTCTTCGCACAGTTCGACACTTTTGAGAAGACACTCGATTTTATGAGTGATTACATCGAAATTTGGGAAGCGTGGATGAATGAAAAGCGCGTCCTGACCACGCGCTACGAAAACTTGCTCATGGATTACGACGCCGAGATTGAAAAACTGCTCGCTTACCTAAAACTAGACCCTGCGGATGATGCCATTCAGGGCGTGGTTGAAAATTATCGTCCCGGCAAAGCGGATGCGGGGCAACAGGGCTTGCATTTCTTTAAAGGGAAAATTGGTCGGTACGCCGAGAAGTACACAAACGATCAGCAAGCCCAAATGCGGGAGCGTTTCGGCACTGCATTGCAAAAGATGGGCTACGAAATTTGAGCGCGGACGCAGCGCAAACCCATTCACTCATGTTACGCAAAGAACTTCTCTCACAGAAAAAAGTTGACTTTTCGCTGATTTTGCGAGGCAGCTTTACCGCCGAAGCAATCTTCTCGCAAGAATGAGACCACTTTGTCGCAAGTGCATGCTCCTCGCGGAATCCTGTGCGTAACATCAGCTATTCATAAAAAATGTCCAAATTTACTTGTTGAGCGTTTTTTTCGGGTATCATTAATTTATGCGTAAATTTAGTTCTCCTTACATCGCTGACTGGTTTTCCATCTCGTTGCGTTGGCTGACTCTTTTTGCGTTTAGTACGGTGTTTACGCGCGAGAGTAATTGGCTGGCGTTTTTGCCTTTTGTGCTCTTTGCCTTGTGGAATTTGTCGTTGAGTATGATGGCGGGCTTGAATTTACGGCTTGCTTATCATCGTCAGGTTTCGGTTATAGCAGATTTGCTTTTTGCCTTGCTTGTCTTTTGGCTCAATCACGGATTAGGCGGTCCGCTGTGGGGCATTGCGATTTTGCCGATTTTGGGTGGGGCAATTTATTATGAGTTTTTGGGGGCATTATTGAGCGCGGGTGTAATGGCGCTGAGCTATGTTGTGTACGCTTTTTTCTTTATGCCCGCGAGTTCGCTGCCTTTGGCGGGGATTTTATCGGCTTCGCTGCTTTTCTTGGGGGCGCTTTTTGGCTTTTTGAGCAAAAAGATGATTCGCAGTATTCGCGTAAAGCGCGAAGTAAAGAAAGATGTTGAAGCACAAAAGCGTCGTGTTGAAAATGAACGCATCCGCGCGATTTACGACCTGACCTCTACGCTGACGGCGACCCTTAGTTATAGTCATGTACTTGAAGCAGCGCTCGACCTGAGTTTGAAAGCGCTCAATCCAGAGTTAGAGCGAGCCTATGAAACCCCGCTCGTGAGTGCGGTTTTGCTCTTTACCGATGATGTGCTCATGGTTCGTTCTGCGCGCCGTTTTACGAGCGCCGATATGCGCCTGACTTTTGAAGCCGCATCAGGGATTTTGAGTCGGACAATTGATCAGGCAGAGCCGGTCTTGGGCGAAAATATTGGGCAAGACCCCGAACTGGGACGTGTGATTGCGTTGCGCAGTTGTACGACGGGTTATACCTTCCCCCTGCGTACGGGATTAACGGTTTACGGTCTTTTGCTTTTTGCGCATCCCGATCCGAAATATTTTAATCAAGAACGCCGTGACCTGATTGATGTGATTGGGCGGCAAGCCGCTATTGCGATGCAAAACGCGAGCCTGTATCAAGACTTGGTCGAAGAGAAAGAGCGCATGATCGAAGTGCAGGAAGAAGCGCGCAAAAAACTCGCTCGTGACCTGCACGATGGACCAACGCAGTCGGTTTCGGCGATTGCGATGCGCATCAACCTGATCCGCATGATGCTCACCAAAGCGCCCGACAAGGTCGAAGACGAGCTTATCCGTGTTGAAGACCTTGCACGCCGCACCACAAAAGAAATCCGTCACATGCTCTTTACGCTGCGTCCGCTGGTGCTTGAATCGCAGGGACTTTCTGCCGCACTCAAGTCGATGGCAGAAAAAATGCTCGAAACCTACGACCAAAAAGTCGAGATCGATGTTGATGAGAAGGCTATCGCAGACCTAGAAATGGGCAAACAGGGCGTTATTTTCTTCCTTTCAGAAGAAGCCGTCAATAACGCCCGCAAACATGCCAAAGCGCCGGTCATTTGGGTGCGTTTGCGTGCTATTGAAGAAAGTATTCTGCTACTTGAAATCAAAGACAACGGCGTTGGTTTCGACGTCCAAGCCGTTAACCAAAACTACGAAAAACGCGGTTCGCTGGGGATGATTAATCTCACGGAACGGACAGAGTTGATTAATGGGCTGCTGCGTCTTGAATCCGCACCGGGCAAAGGCACCAACGTGCAGGTCTTCATTCCCCTCACCGAAGCCGCCGCAGACCGCCTGCACCGCGCACGGAAACAATAGCATCCGCACGAAAGAAGAAATCCCATGCCCAGCGCCAACGGTTTGTATTACTTTCTCCACGAAGCTACCCAACCCGAAACGCCCCCCCTGCTGCTTATCCATGGCGCGGGTGGTTCGCATTTACACTGGTCGCCCGAAATTCGGCGCTTAAACGGTTTCAAAGTCATCGCCATCGATCTGCCCGGTCACGGAAAATCCGCAGGTATCGGCAGACAAAGCATTCAAGATTATGTCAAATCCGTGCAGGATTTTATGGATGAAATGGATTTGCCCGCCGCCGTTATTGTTGGACACTCGATGGGCAGTGCCGTTGCCCTTCAACTTGCGCTGGACGCGCCCGACCGTGTGCTGGGTCTCGTTA
>JANTFU010000127.1 GCA_024763295.1 Anaerolineales bacterium | reverse complement strand
TAGCTCATGGTTTGATAGGAGACAAAACGTTTTGAGTTGGGCTTATTGAGCACCAGGTCGTAGTAGGTATGCCAGGTGCCGCTGTTGAGATAGAGTTGGCTATCTTGCGCGGAGTCATCTTCGGCTATCGTATCAAGGGGAACGATTTCGTGGTGGTGCGTGTGTCCATAGACGATATAGCGGGCGCTATTATCGAGAAAGGCAGGTTCTTGCAGCGCACGCTTCGCCATCGAATATCCGTTTCCGCTCATGCGTTTACGCAACCAAACACTGATACGGTTCATACGCTCAAAAGAAGACCACTGCGAAAGTTTGAATCCCCAAAAGATTGCATCGTAATAATCCATGCGATATTTACGATTGCGGCGCTGGACGGCTTCCAATGCCAAAAAATCTTTGCCAATCTGATCCCATATCTCTTTCAGCTTATTATGTTTCGCTTCACTCAAATTGAATTTCCGAGAGATGTTACTTATCCACAACCAGAATGCCGAAAGCGGGCGAACGTTGGTCATTTCCTTGATTTCATCCAGCATTCCGGCGGGCAATTCTGAACCAAACTGTTTTTCAATTTCCAGAAAATAACGATTCGTGACTTCAATGGCAAAAACATCGCCCAGAGATGCATAATTTCGTCCATGTTTTTTGATGTAGTTGAAAGAGTCGTACACGTCGCCGTGCCGCGCATAAACCTGATAACGCTGCAACATTGTCTGTAACGCAGGCATCTCCTCCGGCGCATGCGGAAATGGCGAATTCTCATTTGCTAAGCCAAAGGCATCAATAATCTCTTGGCGAATAGCATCAAAAGCCGCCCCCTCGAGATGGTAAAGCCAGTCATGATTGCCGACCATATAATACATATTCACTTTTACTTCGATTAATTGGTGCGTAATCGGGTCGGGCTGTCCGTTGGCGATTGCTGGTGGCACAAAAATACTATGTCCGCGTGTGATGTTAAACAAAATATCGATTGCGTGGCGATTTTTGCGCAAAATATCGCGCGTAATCTTATGCAGCATTTCAGGCAAGGCTGGGTCGTTTGGATCGCTCCACGGACGCACAAACCCCGGCTCGCCATGTTTTGCTTCAAGCCAACGTGTTGAGTGCAACGGGTCTAAAATATCCCCCAAAAGCAGAATATTAATTTCTTTGATCGGCTCGTAAGAACCATCATCCCGCCAAGAAGCGGAATACGCCAACTCTTTCAAACGGTCGGAGAATAAACGGAACGCACTGTGCGAAATAGATTTCCCGCAAGTCCCATCGCCGAGGTGAAGATCACTGATGATAATTAGCATGATGAAAATATCCGCGTCTATTTTACACGGAAATTTAAAAATTGCAGCTTCTTTTCAATAAAAAGGTACAATCAGGGAAGCTGCGCCTCGCACGTTTGCATAAAATTGTGGTGGTTCTACAGTAAGTGATGACATGAATCTGCGAGGCAGCTTTATCGCCGAAGCAGTCCCATTTTGTCGAGAAATCATTTTGCGCTCGATGAGATTGCTTCGTCGGAAAAGCGTCCTCCTCGCAAAATCATCACTTACTTAAAGACCACGACTAAAATTGTTTCCGCTATCTTGGTTGGATGCCCGCCAAGTTAAACCGCTTAATCCATGCCCATAAATACGCCCCGCTCCTTCCGCGCCGAAGCCGTCGTGCTCAATCACAAAGATTTTGGCGAAGCCGATCGGCTCGTCACCCTCTACACGCGCCAGCGTGGAAAATTGCGCGCGGTAGCCAAAGGCGCCCGCAAAACGCGCTCACGCAAAGCCGGACATTTACAACCCTTTACACACATCACGTTGCAACTCGCCACCGCACGTGGACCTTATATCATTACACAGGTTGAAACCCTAAACGCTTTTGTGTCCATCCGCGAAAACCTAAACCTGACCGGACAGGCAGCCTACATCGTTGAGTTGTTACAACGCTTCAGCTACGACGAAGAAGAAGCTAACGGTGCCATCTTCCGCTTGCTTACGGATAGCCTTAACCGGCTTGCGCATGGGAATCCTCCTTGGCTGGTGGCACGCTATTACGAAATGCGCCTGCTCGACTACTTGGGCTTTCGCCCTCAACTGCAAACCTGTCTCCATTGTGGCAATCCGCTTGAGCCGGTTGATCAATTTTTTTCCGGGGGCGAGGGCGGCATTATCTGTCCGGATTGTGCTACCCAGAATCCAGCCTTGCGTCCGATTAGTATGGAAGCTCTCAAATACCTGCGCCACTTTCAACGGAGTGCTTACCAAGAAGCCAGTCGTGCCAATCCAAACGAGAAAATCAGCGCCGAAGTTGAGAATCTCATGCAGTTTTATCTCACCTATCTTTTAGAGCGAGGCTTGAATTCACCACGTTTTATCCGCGAAGTTGGCGAATTGAAGGGGCGTTTGTGAGCAACGCTGCTGTGACGATGTCAAATTGCTGGAAAAGCCCGTCCATCTGGTTTATAATCTCTGTGTTGAAGGCAAGGGGCAGCGCCTTTAGCAAAACTGAAAAGATGACCAACGATAAGAAGATGTCGTTGTCGTTGTAGTCTGAGCAAAGCCTGATTTTTTATAAAAATCGGGCTTTTTTTAACTTTTTTATGCCTTAAAGAGCAAAGGAGTTTCACATGAAGACGCAAGATTATATAGCCCTCGAAAACCAGTACGGCGCGCATAACTACGCCCCGTTGGACGTGGTTCTAACCAAAGGCGAAGGCGTTTGGGTTGAAGATGTGGAAGGCAAACGCTATCTCGATTGTCTGAGCGCGTACTCGGCAGTCAATCAGGGACATTGCCATCCGAAGATTATGGCAACGGCGAAAGAGCAGATGGAAAAACTTACGCTTACCTCGCGCGCCTTCCGTAATGACCAGTTGGGACTTTTCTACAAAGAACTCTGCGAACTGACCAACTCGCACAAAGTCCTGCCGATGAACAGCGGCGCGGAAGCGGTTGAGAGTGCCATCAAAGTGGTGCGCAAATGGGGCTACACGGTTAAGGGTGTTCCCGAAGATAAAGCTGAAATCATCGTCTGCGAGCATAATTTTCACGGGCGCACGATTGCGATTGTCGGCTTTAGCTCGGATTTTGATTCACGCAATGGTTTTGGTCCCTTCCCGGCGGGCTTTGTAAAAATTCCTTTTGGTGATGCTCAAGCCCTGCGCGATGCTATCACGCCGAATACGGTCGGCTTTTTGGTGGAACCGATTCAAGGCGAAGCGGGTGTCAATATCCCGCCCGATGGCTATTTAAAGGAAGTGCGTGAAATTTGCACCGAAAATAACGTCATGCTTGTCCTCGATGAAATCCAAACCGGCTTGGGACGCACGGGAAAATTGCTTGCCGAAGAACATGAAGGCATCGAAGCCGACCTGACCCTGATCGGCAAAGCGCTTTCGGGTGGTTTTTATCCCGTTTCTGCCGTGCTTTCCAACTCCGAAGTGATGGACGTGCTCAATCCGGGCGAACATGGCAGCACTTTTGGCGGCAATCCGCTCGCCGCAGCCATCGCGCGCACATCACTTAAGGTTTTGGTCGAAGAAGGCATGGTTGAAAACGCCGCCAAAATGGGAGACCGTTTCATTGCGGGGTTGCGTACCATCGAAAACCCGCACATCAAAGAAATTCGCGGACGCGGGCTGATGATTGCCGTCGAGTTTGAGCCGGAAGCCGGCGGTGCTAAACAATATGTCAAAGCGCTCGCCAAAAAGGGCTTGCTCTGCAAAGAAACCCACACTCACACCATCCGCTTTGCGCCGCCGCTCGTCATCACCGCTGATGAAGTTGATTGGGCAGTTGGCGTCATCAAAGAAGTTTTGGAGTAAGCAATAAACCAGTTCCTGAGCGGAGCGACGACCTGCGGAAGGAGCGCAGACGAAGGACAGCTTTTGCAAACACCGCCCTTCGACTACGGGCTTCTCTTCGTTCAGCCCTCCGCTCAGGGACTGGATTTTGTCCACAAACCGTATCAACCCACCCCACGTTCGAACCGTATTATCCCAAAGGAAATCTCATGAGCAAATTTGGCGTCTACTCCGAAGTAGGCAAACTCCGCAAGGTCATCGTCCACCGACCGGGGCACGAAATGCGCCGACTGACTCCCTCTAACTGTAAGGAACTCCTTTTCGACGACGTCATCTGGACGCATAGAGCACAACAGGATCACGACCTTTTTGTGCGCCTGATGCGTGAAGACTACGGCGTGCAGGTGATGGATGTGCAAACGCTGCTCTCGGAAGTATTAGATGATGCTGAAGGTCGCGCCTATGTGCTGGATCGCAAGTTAACGCCCTACGACGTGGGCGTGGGTGTTGCTGCCGAACTGCGTGCCTGGATGGATGAGATGGATTCGCCCGAACTCGCCGAGCATCTAATCGGTGGGCTGACCATGGGTGAGCTACCCACCGATATTTGCCCCAACTCGCAAAAAGCCTATGGAGAAAACGAATTTGTGCTACCCCCGCTACCCAACCAGCTTTTCACGCGTGACAGCTCCTCGTGGATTTATAACGGTGTCACCATCAACTCCATGTTTTGGACACCGCGCCGTAAGGAATCCCTGCATCTGAGCGCCATTTACAAATTCCATCCAGAGTTCAAGGATGGTGATTTTTATGTCTGGTGGGGCGACCCCGATATGGACTACGGCAACGCCATGATCGAAGGCGGGGATGTGATGCCGGTCGGTAACGGCGTTGTGCTGATTGGTATGGGCGAACGCACGACCTATCAGGCGGTTAGCATGTTGGCGCAAACTCTCTTCGAACATGAAGCCGCTACGCATGTCCTTGCCGCGCGTATGCCGCGCGACCGCGCCTCCATGCACCTCGACACCGTCTTCACCTTCTGTGATCGCGATCTGGTTACCATTTATGAGCAGGTTATTGAACGCATCCAGCCGATTTCCTATCGTCCCGGAAAAAAGGGCGTTCCCGATGTGCGCGTTGAAGAACACGGTTGGATTGAAGCCGTGCGTGCTGCAATGGGCTTAAAGGAGTTGCGCATCATTCCAACCGGCGGCGACGACTTCAATCAGGAGCGCGAGCAATGGGATGACGGCAATAACGTCGTCGCGCTGGAACCCGGTGTGGTCGTGGCGTATGACCGCAATGAATGGACGAATCACAAGCTCGAACAGGCGGGCATAACCGTTCTTACCATTCCCGGCTCAGAATTGGGACGCGGTCGCGGCGGCGGGCATTGTATGACTTGCCCCGTGCTAAGAGACCCGATTTAGAAATTGGGTCAACGTCTCCCGACGTTGACTTGTCGATGAAAACACGAAGTCGGGAGACTTCGGACTCCGTAATTCCTCATCAAAAAACACCGAGTGTTTTTAAAACACTCGGTGTTTGGCTTAAAGAGGGATCGCCGGACAAAAGTCCGGCGATCTTTGGGGGAGGGACACCACCATTCAAATTAGCATGGGGGGGACATGCTATGGGTGGTTAACACTTACTTGATACCAGTAAAAGGGAGACGTAAGTGTCATTGTGGATAATATACACCGAATTTGCCTAAATAGCATTAGAAGAAGATAAGAGTTTTTTCCCAGACAACTTTTGTACAAATAAAATTTGCGAGGACGACGCTTTTCCAATTTAGGAAAATGTCTGGTTTTCTATTCATGACTCCACTGCAAAATATATTCAATCATCTCTAGGTAGAAGTAGGTTTTTTCAGCGAACTCATTCATCCCCCGCAAAGAGCTTCAGCCACGCATCCACCTCTCCCTTTGAGAGCTTTTTATCTTCGGTTGGGTTTTCGTAGACGGCGAATTTAGCGTCCTGCACGTCGCGTGCAAATTCGTTGGAAGAAATCCGCTTTGCTCCCACAGAACGGGCACTTGTTTGCACTTCGTGATCGGAAGAGACCACAATCCAATTTTTGGCGTCCTTGCCCATTTTACGCAAACGAGCATGAATGGCTTGGTCAGCGGTGCGTCCTCGGCGGACAAAATGTGCGGTTACATAGCCGAATTTGCGCACATTGGCGTAGCCGGGTGGTGCGCCGTCAAAGTAGACATCTACACGCGATTTTTTGATACGGCAAAACTCACGCAGCATCTCAACCAGCTTCATCTCGTCATCTTCCGCATTCAGGCGCAGACCAACTTTTGGAATTAGGTTATGTCCATCAACGATATATTGCATAGCGTTATTTTATCGTAACTACCTACGTCATTGCGAACTCCGATGCTTTTCGGAGTGAAGCAATCCCCTTGCCCGTGAGGGAGACCGCTTCGCAAAAAGACGCTCGCGGTGACGTATATCACGAGGGTAGGTAGTTACATTTTTATCGCAAAAGAAAGAGCGACCTTGCGGTCGCCCTCGATTAAGCGGCGGTTACTGCCACTTCTTTGGTGCTGATTTCAAACTCGGGCGGGTGCTCAAAGTGTTTTTTGACGGCGCAGAGTTCTGCGGAGCGAATCAGCGATGGGCGATACTTTTCGGGAAATTCGGGCGGGACTTGGATTTCAAGCTCGAATTTGCCGACTAAACCGGTCATCGGGTTGCTATACATGCGTTGAATGATGCGGATGCCATCGGTGGAGAGTCCGCGCTGACGGCAAAAGCCGAGTACATAAATCCCTGCACAAGTGCTTAGTACATCTGGGCATAAATAGACGCTGGTATATATTCAAGATACGAAAACTCTGTTAGACTGAGCAAAATCTTGCAGTGATGGAAGAAAAATGCCC
>JANTFU010000126.1 GCA_024763295.1 Anaerolineales bacterium | reverse complement strand
ACCTTTCTACCACATATATGGGGCTGAAACTCAAAAACCCAATCATCGTCAGCAGTTCTAAGCTCACCAATAATGTTCGCGGTGTTGCAAAATGCGCCAAGTGGGGCGCCAGTGCCGTTGTCTTGAAGTCGCTATTCGAAGAGCAACTTTTAGCCAACGAAAACAAGCTCATGGATGCAGATGATAAGTATTTCTGGTACCCGGAAGCTGTGAACTTCATCAACACGCACGCCAAAGAACATGGTTTACAGGAGTATTTGAAATTAATTCGAGAGTCGAAAGAAGCCGTCGATATTCCGATTATCGGGAGTATCCATTGCAACACACCCAATACATGGCCCCAATTTGCAACGCGCTTAGAAGAAGCCGGTATTGATGGCTTGGAACTGAACATTTCCATTATTCCCTTTGATGAGAATATCAGCAGCCAGGAAATTGAAGATACTTATATTGAAATCGTTAAAGAAGTTAAAAAGCACGTCAGTGTTCCGGTAGCGGTTAAAATCGGTCCGATGTTCACCAATGTCATCAGCATCGTTAAGCGGCTCGAAGGTGCAGGCGCAGACGCGGTGGTGCTCTTTAATCGTTTTTATCGACCGGATATTGATATTGTTAATGAACGTGTTATGCGCAACCGTGTTTACAGCGGACCGGAAGAAATGACACAGCCCTTGCGCTGGGTCTCGTTACTTGCAAACCGCGTTGAGTGTGACATTGCCGGAAACACAGGCATTCACGATGCTGAAAGCGTCATCAAACACTTGATGGTCGGCGCAGCCGCCACCCAAATCTGCACGATTCTGTTTCAAAACGGCATCAGCTATATCGACAAGGTGCTAGTCGATATCGAAGCATGGATGCAAGAACATCACTATCGCTCAATCAACGAGTTTCGCGGCAAAATCACACGCAATATCGACAATATTGCCGCCTTTGAGCGCGTTCAATATATGAAGAAAACACTGACAGAATAATTTCACCAAACCCCGCCACAAAAAAAACAAGGTGATGGTAAATTTTGGCTGATTTTATCTGCTCTGCCTCTTGGCTCTAGCCGCCGTCCCCGGCGGCACTTTGTGAGAAACCCCTGCGCCGAGGACAGTGCAGGGAGCTGTTTCCAACAAATCTTTTATCAGTCAATTTTGACCACTGCCAAGAATAACGGCATCCAACGCGCACTGGCAAGAAAAAACATAAACAAAAATGCTCTCTGGTGATGACCAGAGAGCATTTTAATTCACATGCAATGAAATTTACTTTTCAGACTGGATATTAATCTTAATCTCGTAGCCATTGCGCAGAATGGTCAAATTCAATTCGTCAACGGAGCTTAGTTGCGCCAACGCATCTTTGAGATCGTCGATAGTTTCAACTTTTTGCCCGTTGAGCGCAGTGATGACGTCACCACCAATCTGCACATCGTGCCCGTCGATGCTGACGCTTTCATCGCCGCCACGCAAACCGGCTGTATCTGCCAAGCTGCCACTTTGCACATCAACGACGAGTACGCCGCTCTGATTTTTGGGCAAATCCATCTGGGTGGCAATCGCTTCGTTCATGGTGATGCCAAGAATACCCAGTGTGATGCCATTTTTAGATGCCACAACGGTTTCCTGCGTGGATGGACGCGCAGCCAAGGTGACGTTGACTGTCTTTTCCTTGCCGCTATGCAACAAGGTCAGGGTCACTTCTTGCCCGACGTTGGTACGCGCCAGATAGGAGATAAGATCATCCATCTCAAAGACCGGCTGGTCATCAATAGCGGTAATAATATCGCCGCCGACCAGCGCATTTTGTCCATCGATGGTGACTTGCTCTTCACTGCCTTGCAAGCCAGCTTCTTCTGCGGGGCTATTGTCCATGACGGAGATAACGAGAGCGCCTCGTTGTGTGGCATCCAAATCCATAGCGGTAGCAAGCTCGGGCACGAGCGACGTGCCGCTAATTCCCAGCCAAGCGTGGGCATAACTGCCATCCGCGATTAGGGAAGGCACAACGTTTTCCACAATCTTTGCTGGGATGGCAAAGCCAATGCCAGCACTGGCGCGAACGGGCGATTCGATCGCTGCGGTAACACCGAGCACTCTGCCGTCGATATCGACAAGTACGCCACCCGAGTTGCCGGGATTGATGGGCGCATCGGTTTGGATGATATCCGGGATAGTGTAAGATTGCGCCGAGGTCTCGCTGGCAGGCAAGGAACGCCCCACAGCGCTGATGATGCCGGTTGTCATCGTGCCTTCCAAGCCAAAGGGGTTTCCTATGGCGATTGCAAGTTGACCAACCTTGACTGTGTCTGAATTCGCAAGCGTAACCGGGGTAAGCGAAACGGTATTTGCGTCAACTTGTAAAACGGCGAGATCGCTATCGGGATCGGCACCAACCAACGTCGCAGGCAAGCTCGTCCCGTCGCTGAAGGTGACTTCAATTTTGTCTGCACCGCTGACCACATGGTTGTTGGTCACGATATGTCCTTGCGTATCCCACACAAAGCCGGAACCAAGCGCGCTTTGATATTGCTCCGTGCTATTTTGATCGTTTTCGTTACCTTGGGGCAGGCTAAAAAATGGAAAGCCGGGAAAACCGGGCAACAAGGAAGAACTTGTGTTAGTAGTCACTTTTTGAACAACATGAATATTGACGACTGACGGCGAAACCGTTGCATAGATATTCTCCAGCGTGGTTTGATAAGCCGCCAAAAGGTCGCCCGAAGCGGACGCAGCGGGCAATTCCGGCGCAGTTTCTTGGACTGCCTTCGTAGGCAGCACGGCTTGCGTTTCTGCCACTTTCGTTTCAACAGGGGTAACGCCGTTGCAAGCCGATAAGAGCAGCATCGCGGCGGTTAGAAGAAGGAAAATTGAAAAGATTTTTTTCTGCATGTCGATCTCCTTTTCAAAAAGGGTACTCATCTGCCAAAGCGGATGGCAGTATGTATCATAAAAGCCTCTGCAAAAATTGACTTTATAGCAAAAATAAGCCGACCTTATCGGAATATTAAGCCCCACAAACCGCAGATTAATCGCTAAGGAATTTTGCACACGGAAAGCGCAAATGTTTTTCAAGTTTCACGAAAAACTCCGTAACTTCAAAGATTTTTCCGTACCAAAAACTATTTTCAGCATCTTTGCTGCTGACCACAAAATTTAATAGGACGAGGAAGACATCCTGTGTTACCATGACTACGCCGCTTATCAAAGCAGCGTGCAAAATCATCTTTCTCGTCAGCGGCGCGAATAAAGCTGCCGTACAAAGCGTTATCGCAGGTAACTATCAACCAAACGAAACACTAAATTCAGGAAACTACATGAACCCTTTTGAAGATATCTCCATCCTTTTCGCCGCCTTTATTGCCTCTCTTTTTGGGCAAGGCGGCGGCTTTCTTTATACGCCGCTCCAACTTTGGGCGGGTACCGAGTTCCAAACAGCCGCCGCCACCAGCCTATTTCTCATCTTGATCACATCTATTTCTACAACCATTGTCTTTCAAAAAGCACACACTGTGGATTGGTATATCGCAGGCGCAATGGAAGCTCCCACAACCGTCGGCGCATTTCTGGGTGGACGGCTTGCACATCTCGTATCGCCCATGACCTTGAGCCTGATTCTGACCATTTTACTGCTCGCCGTTGCCTGGTTTATGTTCCACCCACCTGAACAAGCCTCCCAGCCTAATCGGGCAAAAAAAGCCTCCCGCTGGGTTTGGGAGCGCAACTTGCGCGGAAGAACTTATTTTCTCGATTTACGTCTGATGCTCCCAATCATGTTTATCGTCGGAATCTTCACCAGCATGGTCGGTATTGGCGGCGGCGCAATCAAAGTTCCGCTCATGATTTTGCTCTTCCGCATCCCGACGACCATTGCCATCGGCTCAAGCGCCTTCATGGTCGGCTTAACCGCGACATCCGGCTTGCTGGGGCATATCGGTATGGGCGGCTTCGATTGGCAAACCGCGCTCATTCTGCTCATCCCGGTTTTCATCGGTGGACAAATAGGCAGTCGTGTTTCCGTGCGTCTCAAAACGCAACATTTGCGGAAATGGTTTGCCGCCTTTGTGCTATTTATCGCGGTGATGAATGCCATTCGGATCATGTAAAAACATGGGGATGGTCTTCAAATCAGTGAGTATTCGTAACTGCCTACCCACACAATATGGTGTTAATGAAAAATCAAGACTTCTGGCATATACTTGAGACACAATCAACGAAAGCGAGTCAACCATGCAAAAACATATTCTCGTCATTGACGATGACGATCTCATGCGCCGCAGTGTTGCCTTTAATTTGGAACAAGCCGGATATCGCGCGACGAGCGCCGGAAATGCCGAAGATGCCCTGCTCAGCCTCGAGCGGGATGTCCCTGACCTGATTCTGCTGGACATCGGCTTGCCCGGCATGGACGGATTGGATGCCCTGCGAGAATTTCGCAGCAGAACCCAAGCCCCCGTCATCTTCGTTACCGCCCGCCGGCGCGAACTCGATGAAATTCTCGGTCTCGAACTCGGCGCAGACGATTACATCACCAAGCCCTTCGAGATGAGCGTCCTTTTGGCGCATATCAAAGCCGTTCTGCGCCGAACTGCATCCACATCGGCACCCAGCCAAAAGGAGCGCGTTACGGCGGGTGATATTGTCATCGACCCGTTGGCGCACACCGTTTCCGTCGCCGGTCAACCGCTTGAGCTGACTCGTCGAGAATTCGATCTGCTGCATACGCTCGCCCTGCACACCGGAGAAGTCCTTTCAACACAAGACTTGCTCTCTGAAGTTTGGGGCGCGGAATATATCGGCGAACCGCAGGTCGTCTATGTGCATATCCGCTGGTTGCGCGAAAAGCTGGAAGCAAACCCCGCCAAACCGGAACGCATTGTCACCGTGCGGGGCGTGGGCTACAAATTAATGCCGAAAGAAGCCTGATGTTCAAAAGCCTGCGCGGACGCTTTATCCTGAGCCACATTTTGCCGCTGTTAATCGTGATCCCGCTGATGGGAATTGCGATTACCTATCTGATTGAAAGCCGCTTCTTGGTGCCCTCCATGCTCGCAACATTGGAAGGCGATGCGCGTCTGATTAGCCGTCTGATTAAACTGGATGCCCAATTTTGGGACGATCCAAACTATGCGCACAGCTTGCTCGACGAAACTCTTGAGCCAAATGCCGGACGCTTGGTCTTACTCGACCCGCACGGTATCATCCTGGCAACCAGCGACGATGACGACCATGTCCAAATCGGCACGAATATTAACAATCTTGATTTGGCAACCCTGAAAGCGGGCGATGTTTTGGTAACGCAAGAATATAGCCCCAAGTTTGGGGACGAGATTGCCGACGCCATCACGCCTGTCATCGGAGAAAGCGGCGAACTGCTGGGATACATCCGTCTTTCTTATCGCTACATCACGTTTGGCGATGAACTTTACCTGCTGCGCTACTGGTTGAGTGGCATTTTACTGATTTCACTCGTTTTAGGTGCAGGGATTGGCACCCTGCTGGCGGTTAATGTCGGCGCGCCCGTACAACGCGTGACCAAAGCGGTAAACGCGCTCGCCAACGGAGAACGCAGTGAAGCCCTCCCCGAAGAAGGACTACTTGAAACACGTCAATTAGCGCACGCAGTTAATGTCTTACTTAAACGCCTACGCAGTCTCGAAGCTGCCCGCAAACGCCTGCTGGCAAATCTCGTCCACGAAATCGGACGTCCGTTGGGCGCAATGCGCATGGGCATTCAAGCCCTCAGAAACGGCGCGGAAAACGATCCTGAATTTTACAAAGAACTACTCGATGGCATGGAGCTTGAATCGTCCCGTCTAAAACACCTGCTCGAAGACCTTTCACATCTCCATGAGCAAGCCCTCGGTGTGCTGGAACTGGATTATGAAGAACTGGATTTGAAAACCTGGCTGCCCCAAACCGTAGCCCCGTGGAAAGCAACTGCCCGCCAAAAAGGCTTGGATTTCGAAATCGCCCTTGACCCAAACCTGTTGCCCGTACAAGCGGATTCCGTCCGTCTTGGGCAGGTAATCGGCAACCTGCTCTCCAACGCCATCAAATACACCCCCAGCGGTGCAATTCAAGTCAGCGCAGGGCAAGGCGCTGGTCAAATTTGGATTAAAGTCAGCGATACAGGCATGGGAATTTCGCCCGAATTACAAAAAAAACTTTTTGAGCCTTTTACTCGTGGCGGAGAGGGACGTCGCTTTCCACAAGGGATGGGATTGGGGTTAAGCATCGCCAAAGAAGTGATTGAAGCACACGGCGGCAAGCTGGAGGTCGAGTCCGAAACGGGACAAGGCGCTACCTTTACCGTTTGGCTGCGCCAGCGTTCATCCGCTGACGTTTAGCGCCCATTTTTTGAGAGAGACGAAAAGAACGCCAAATCCCATCCGCGCACAAATTTTAACTTCCCTTAAAGTAAGGATAAAATTTCTTTAGAGTACAGTACGCAAAAGGGGAGTATTCTATGACTACATTTCTTTTCTTCTCCTGATGCCAAAGGCTGATTAATGAAACCCGTAACGATTTTTTTTGCAGGCACATTCATTCTGACGCTTCTGCTGGTAGTTAACACACTTTGGCTGCGCCATAAATACTTAGCAAATGGTTCGGAACAACCCATCAGCCAAGATCTCAATTTGCTGCTTTTTTCGATTTGGCTGGCGGCGCAAAGTGTGCTTGCGTATATCGCTTTCGCCTTTGGCAAACGCTAATCG
>JANTFU010000125.1 GCA_024763295.1 Anaerolineales bacterium | reverse complement strand
CTTTTTTATTCAGAAGATTATGCTCTTTCTCAATAAAATAGGCATATAAATCAGAACGCTCATCATGAGTTTTGTAATGGTCTTTGAGATAGGTCTTAAATTCCTTAAACTCTTCCATACGAATATAAGGCGGATTTCCAATCACCGCATCAAAACCGCCCGCCGCAAAAATCTCTGCAAATTGACGCTCCCAGTCAAAGGCATTCACCCGCCAAAACTCTTCATCGCCCAAAAGCGGCATCTGCTTGCCGTCATAATAATCTGAGCCGATCAGCGAATTGCCGCATTTCACATTCGCGCTCAAATCGGGCAAAATCCGCTCCGCTAGCATCCCCAACTGTCCGGGCGTCTCGATCACCTTCAACAGCAGCGAGAGCTTCGTCACCTCCACCGCCTGCGCATCAATATCCACGCCGTAGAGATTATTCGTCAAAATCTTCTTCTTCTCCGCCAGCGTCAAATCCCAGCCCTCACGCCCCTCCACCAACACGCCCTTCTTCGCCCATTTGGATGGATCGTCTTGCACATACCAATTTAAATGCCATTGGATGAGATGCTCGAAAGCGCCGAGCAGGAACGTCCCCGATCCGCAGGCTGGGTCGATGATCTTCAACTTCTCGGCGCTTTTCGGCGTTTTGCCTTCGAGCAGCGCCCCAACCGTATTCTCGACGATATAGTCCACGATATAGGTCGGCGTGTAATAGACCCCGCCCGCCTTGCGCACTTCGGGCTTCTCTTCCACCTTTGCCTGTCCGCTTGGCGTAAGGCGGATGACTTTGCCGAGAAAACGCTCGTAGACCTGTCCCAAAATATCGGCGGGAATTTCAGAGAAAACATAGGGGCTTTCGGGGTAATACAAGTGCGTCAGAATGTCTTTTAACGGTTTATCGTCGATCTTCAGGCTCAAGGTCAAATCATCGCCAGCCAAACCGAAGTGGAAAAGTCCCGAGTTATAGCGGGCATCCGCTTTTTTGTAGAGTTCCTTCAAGCGGTCGTAAATCGTCTGCTCCTCCCCAAAATCCGATATCTTTTCGTCGTGTTTGGGGGAGGCTGGGTGGGGGCTGGGCTGCATTAAATCCCGCAACTGCCCATAAATCTCCACCCCGCGCCCCTCCGCAATCCGCAAAAAGATGATGCGATCAATCGTCAATTGGACGGCTTCATTTAGGGCGCGCGGCGAAAGCGCGTTTTTATTGCGCAAGGCGATATTGCGCGCCAAAAGCTCGCGCCAACGCTCGATTTCCTCGAGGAAAGCATCGTCCACTTCGGCGGTGCCGCGCTTCTTCTTTTTCGAGGTGGCAAACTGATCAAAAGAACCTTTTAGCACCGCCTCGCGCGAGAAAATCGCCGCAATCTCGTCCCATTTTTCAAGGTATTGGTCATAGGTGAAATACATCACCCGCGCAGTGGCGGCTTTGTCATTTTTGTGCGGCTTCACGCGGCAGTCATAGACGGCGAACTCTTCAAAATCTGTGAGGATGCTCAACGGCAGCTTTGCAGACCAAGCATAACGGCGGGTTTGAAAAGCGGGCGCAATCTCATCCTTGATGTTGACCGAAGGCTTTTTGGCTTCGACAAAAAACTTGCGCGTGCCCCCAATCCGAAAAGCGTAATCGGGCGCTTTGGTAGCATCCCCAACTTTGACGGTCGCCTCGTGGACGACGTCTTTATAAGCTTCGGCGTAGCCCTGCTCATTATCCACATCCCAACCGAGGGCTTTGAAAAAGGGATCTAAAAATTCCCGCCGTACCTGCGTCTCGTTATATTTTCCGGCGCGGTAATCGGCTTTGTTTTGCTCAAATCGTTCTACGAGTTTGATAATGGCTTGCGGTGCGGGCATATTCCCTCCTGATGGGGATTTTTCAGAATTTTGTCCTGAAAATTATATCCCATTCGTGCGTTGCACGTTCTTTCCGTGCAGCGCACTTTATTTACTCCAAAAGCAAAGTGCAGTGCATCAAGTGCAGATGCACCGCACTTTTGCCTTCTCAATAAATCGGCAACATCGGGTTCACATCACTTGCCCAGGCATTGATGCCGCCCTCCAAATTCTTTAACTTGCGAAAACCCGCTCCGAGCAGCATTTCCAGCGCGTAAAGTGAGCGGTTGCCCGTGCGGCAGAAGATGACGATCTCCTGAGCGGTATCCAATTCCGAAAGGCGGCTGGCAAGTTCGCCGAATGGAATATTTTTCGAGCCGGGGATGTTGGAGATGTTGCGTTCGTGCGCTTCGCGCACATCCAGCAAAAGCGGATTTGAATTTGCCAAAATATCTTTCAGTTCCAACGCGCTAATGTCCCACTCGGTGGGCAACTCGTCGGCGTGATGTCCGGGCACGCCGCAAAATTCTTCGTAGTCAATTAATTCGGTAATGGTCGGATTTTCACCACAAACGGGACATTTGGGATTTTTCTTTAGATTGACATAATCGAAGCTCATGTCGAGGGCGTTGTAGAGTAATAACCTGCCCGCCAGCGATGAGCCGATGCCGAGCAGCATTTTAATCGCTTCGGTGGCTTGGATGCTGCCGATGGTGCCGGGCAAAACGCCCAAAACGCCGCCCTCCGCGCAAGAGGGCACCAGATGCGGCGGCGGCGGAGAGGGGAATAAACAGCGATAGCAGGGTCCATTCTTTGCGTCGAAAACGCTCGCTTGCCCGTCAAACTGATAAATTGAGCCGTAGACGTTTGGAATGCCGAGGAAAACTGCCACATCGTTGCTCAAATAGCGCGTCGGGAAGTTGTCCGTCCCGTCGATGATGATGTCGTAGCCGGTCGCAATGCTCATGGCGTTTTCAGCGGTAAAAGGCTCGTTATAGGCATCCACTTGAATAAAGGGATTCAAGCCCAACATTCTGGCGCGAGCCGAGTCCACTTTGAGTTTGCCGAGCGTCTCTTCGCTGTGAATAATCTGGCGCTGCAAATTCGACGAATCGACTACGTCATAGTCCACAAGTCCGATACGCCCGATGCCTGCGGCGGCGAGATAAAGCGCGACGGGCGAGCCAAGCCCGCCCGTGCCGATCACGAGCGCGGACGATTCTTTTAGCTTGAGTTGCCCTTCCAGCCCGACTTCGGGGATGAGCAGGTGGCGCGAGTAACGCATGAATTCTTGGTCGTTGAGCGTGGTCATTTAGCCTCCTGAGATGCTGGCGAGAATGCGCAAGGTGTCGCCCTCTGCGAGCGGCGTGTCGAGACCCTGCAGGTCTTTGATGTGGCTTTCATCCAGAATAATATTGACGAATTTGCGCAGTTCGCCGTTTTCTTCGTAGAAATGCTCGCGGAAGACGGGATAGAGGGCGCAGAGCGCATCGAGTACTTCTCCTGCGGTCTTGCCTTCGAGTTCGAGTTCGCGCCTGCCTTCGGTGTGCGGGCGCAATGGGGTGGGAATTTTGATAATTGGCATGGGGGATTATAGTCCTTTAGCGGAGATTGGTTCAATCTCCAAGATTGAACCAATCTGTTTCCATGATTTCAATTTCTTCCTCGATAAACTTGCTTCGATCTTCGAGTAACCGCCAGGCGCGCGTGCTGACAGCTTTGCCATTTTCGACGCTCGTAATGAAGTAGATGAAAAACGGATGCGCGCGCTCGCGGTCAGTGTCGGATGGCTGATTGGGATGATCCGGGTGCGAATGATAAGCGCCGATGATGGATAATTCCATTTCCTCGGCTTTGTCGTCCGCTTCCATGATGTCTTGCGGCGCAACATCATAACGGCGAACGCGCTCGACCTCGGGTTGCCACGCGTTGGGAACAGGGTGTTGCGCTTTGACGCTGGTCTCGTTCCCTTCCAGCCCGAAGAGGAAGCCAACCCCTTCTTCGGGATAGGCTTCCTCAAGGTAGCGATGGATTTCGTCGAGTAGCTTTTGTGGGATTGTCAGCATAATAGATCGGGGAGGGGCGGGGTCACCCCGCTCCTACATCGTTATTTCCACAATTCTTCATTGCTCAAATATTTATAGCCCGCATCGGGGAAGACGGTTACGACCACGCCCTCATCCAGTTCGCTGGCAACTTTCAGTGCTGCCACCGCCGCCGCGCCCGACGATAGCCCGACAAAAAGCCCCTCTTCGCGTCCCAGTCGGCGTACCATTGCGTAGGCTTCATCTTTGCGGATTTTGACGATGCGATCGTGGACATGCGCGTCGTAAATGGCGGGTTGGATGGCGCTCGCCATGTGCTTCATGCCTTCGAGACCGTGCTTGGGGCGGGTTGGTTGCCCGCCAACGAGCTGGATGCGCGGATTTTGCTCCTTCAAATAACGCCCCGTCCCCATCATTGTGCCGGATGTGCCCATCACGGCAACGAAATGCGTGATTTGGCGATTGGTCTGGTAGTAGATTTCGGGTCCCGTGCTGAAATAGTGCGCCATCCAGTTGGCGGGATTGCTATATTGGTCGGCGTAGAAGTATTTATCGGGGTATTTCTCTGCCATCTCACGGACGAGCAGCATTGCGCCTTCGGGACCTGCCTCGGCATCGGTCAGGATCAAATCCACGCCGAGCGAGCGCAGGATGGCAATCCGCTCGGCGCTGGCGTTTTCGGGCAGCGCGAGAGTGATGGGAATGCCCATTACGGCGCCAAAAGTGGCGTAAGCGATGCCCGTATTGCCCGAGGTCGAATCGAGCAGGCGTTTACCGGGTGTTAGGTCGCCGTTTTTGATCGCGGTTTGGATGATGTTGAGCGCGGCGCGGTCTTTGATTGAACCGGCGGGGTTAAACCATTCGGCTTTGGCAAAAACGCTCACAGACGGTGGCAAGCCCAAGGTCACGCGGCGAAGCGGCAGCAAGGGGGTGTTCCCAACGTGGTTGGTCAGGCTGTCCACGTACAAGTCAGTTTTTTCTATGGTTAAGGTGTTCATCGGGTTTTCCTTTATAGCTCGTGCTTTTTCTTAAAATTAAACAGCCAACAGGCAATAAAAAAGACAGCGCAAGGCGCGAGCAATTTTGCTTGCGGAGCTTGTCCACTGTCCTTCAACTGTTGGCTGTACGAGTGATTTTGAACGGACGGTGGCTACAAACCCCGCCCTAAACACGAGCAATAATTCATGGGAAAAATTCCTTTCAAGATTGACGATATTCTACCAACCTTGTCCGATTTGTCAAGCATCTTCTAGGAAACGATGGTCGGCGCGCGCATTTTTGACGCTGTCGTTGCTAGCGGGAACCCAGCCGGTGCGGATATCTTCCGTCGCTTCGAACGTGGGAATAAATGGTTTCAGATCAAGGAGCGGAGTCCCGTCGAGGACATCGATCTGGTCAACGTGAATCCGATTTTGGTCGATGCCAACCAAGCGCACGAGCGATAAGCCGATGGGGTTGGGTCTATTCGGTGCGCGGGTGGCGAAGAGACCGTGTTCTTTGGCGTCGAGGAAGGGCGTGACGATTGCTTTGAAGGGGCGCGCTTCGTGGAGATGATAGATCAGGTAGATGTGCGAGAATCCGTCCAAATCTTTTAACCCCTCAGCAAATTTCGGGTCGAGGTCGATCCATCCTCGGGCGCTGTTTTCGCCGGTCGGCTGAATGGGCATCCCACTTAATTCGGTGAAGGGGCTGTGGATGATCCCGATGGGCTGGTAAGTAATTTGCATCTATTTGATTCCTGAGTGAACGAAACTCTGGATGAAGCGTTTTTGGAAAATCAGGAAAACAATAAAAAGCGGGGCGACGACCATTAGCGTGGCGGCGCTTAAAAGCGTCCATTGCGCGCCGATTTCGCCAAGCTGCGTGAAACGTACAAGACCGGCGGTGAGCGGACGGGATTTTTCGCTATTGGTGATGATGAGGGGCCAGAGAAATTCGTTCCAGTGCCAAGTGGCGGAGGAAAGCCCGAAGGCAACCAACGAGGGGATCGCTGGCGGTAAGTAAATGTGAATGATGAGCTGCCACCAAGAGCAGCCGTCAATCACGCCCGCATCCACAAGGTCGCGCGGCACAGCGAGGAAGGCTTGGCGCATGAGGAATGTGCCAAACGCGGAGCCAAAATAGGGGATGGCGATGGCGAGCCGTGTGTCGAATAATCCCATTTCCCGAATGGTGGAAAAGTTTGGTGCGAGCAGGGCAGAGGTGGGAATCATCATCTGGAGCAGGACGAAAAAGAACACCCAGCGTTTGCCGATAAATTCATAATTGGCGAAGGCGAAGCCTGCCAAGACGATTGTGACAAGCTGGACAGCCAAAATGAGCAGAACGACGAAAATGGTGTTGATGTAGTAGCGTCCGAAGGGGGCGAGTGACCAAGCGTGGATGTAGTTTTCAAAAGTCAGCGTGCTGCCAAACCAAACGTCGCCTCGGCTGATGGGTTCACTTGCGGGGCGGAAGGAAGCTATCAGCGCCCAGATGACCGGCACCGACCATATAAGGGCAATGGCACTTGAGAAGATGTTGGCAATCCAACGCCAGAGGTTTTGAAAGAATTTATGGGATGAAATCATTTTACGCCTCCTTCTTTTCGGAGGTGACAAAGTTTGTGATGGTGAACGCCAAAAGAACGATGATGAAGATGACTGTGATCGCGGCAGAGGCACCGACGTCCTGATATTCAAAACGCTGCTGCCAGAGATCGAAAAGCAGCACGGAACTGGCGCGGCTCGGTCCGCCGCTGGTCAGGACGAAGATGTGGTCAACCGTGCGGAAAGAGTCGATGAAGGCAACGATGGTGATAAAGAGCGTCGTGCGGCGCAAGAGGGGAAAGGTGATCTTCCAGAGCGATTGCCAAGCGTTTGCGCCATCGAGGGCGGCGGCTTCGTAGACATCTTCGG
>JANTFU010000124.1 GCA_024763295.1 Anaerolineales bacterium | reverse complement strand
TAACTACCTACGTCATTGCGAACTCCGATGCTTTTCGGAGTGAAGCAATCCCCTTGCCAGTGAGGGAGACCGCTTCGCAAAAAGACGCTCGCGGTGATGTAGATCACGAGGGTAGGTAGTTACGTTTTTTTTACGAAAAATAGTTGACAAAGTTCTGTTTCCCTTATATACTTTTGGTCTATACCAGACCTATTTGGCTCTATCCAACCCGCAATTTTATTGAATAAAGCACGGTTACTCATTCCCTTGTTTTGAAACAACATTAGTTACATGGAGTAGATAGAGGCTATTTTATCCGGCTAAAAGGAGGACGCTTTTATGTAATTTCTAGCAAGGCTTGTGTTTTCAAACTTAATTTCGCCTATATAAGAATAAGGAGAAGATAATGAAAAGAAATTTGAAGTTCGTTGTGATGTTTGTTTTGGCTTTCGGCTTACTGCTTTCGGCTTGCAGCCCGGCAGCGCCCGCAGAAGAAGCTGCTCCTGCAGAAGAACCTGCCGCTCCGGCAGAAGAACCCGCTGCTCCGGCAGAAGAACCCGCTGCCCCGGCGGAAGAACCTGCTGCTCCCGCAGAAACCGGTGGCGTTTTGCACATGCTGACTTGGGAAGGCTATGCCCCCGACGCGCTTGTTGATAAATTCACCGAAGAAACCGGCATTGAAGTTGAAATCAGCTATATTGGCGACAATAACGAACTGATTGCCAAAATGGCAGGCACCAACGGCGTTGGCTACGATCTCGTATCCCCCACCTTGAGCTATGTCGCAACCGCACAAGAAGAATACGGCATCTATCAGCCGATCGATCTTTCCAGAGTTGACACCAGCCAAATTCAGGAAGCTAACCTGAACTCCATTTTGGAAAACTCCAAATACGAAGGTGAATCTTATGCGCTTCCCTTTGTTTGGGGTACCACCGCAATGGTTGTAAACACAGAAAAAGCGCCCGATGCCGGTTCAACCTATCTTGACCTTTGTGACCCGCAATACGAAGGACGCATCAGCTACCGCTCAAAATACGATACCCTCTATATGTTCTCCTATGCGCTCGGCAACGATCCCGCCGAAGCCGTCAAAAATGAAGACGACTACCGCGCTGTTATGGATGAGACCTTGGCAAAACTGATCGAATGCAAGCCCCTTGTCCGCACATACTGGGAATCCCGCCAACAAATGGAAGAACTGATGACCACTGAAGAAGTTTGGGTCTCCTCCAGTTGGGACGCCGCCGCATGGCAGTTGAGCCTGAAAGACCCCAAATTCAAATACGTTGTTCCTGAAGAAGGCGCAGTTGGCTGGTTCGATACGCTGGCAATCTCCGCAGGCGCTGAAAATGTAGACGCCGCCTACGCATGGATCAACTTCATCCTTAAACCGGAAAACTCCGCCGTCATCATCAACGATACCGGTTACCAGACCGCCTCTGAAGGCGCTGTTGACTTAGCTTCCGCCGAAATGGCAGCCTTGGTTGCAGAAAGCCTGCCCCCCGAAAAAATGGCAAGCATTAACTGGTACTTCCCCAAACCCCCTTACGCCGCCGACATTGAAGCAGACGTAGAAGAACAACTCAAAGCTGCTCAGTAAAAAATTTATAGCATCAAACTTGCCCCACGATGACTTCCATCGTGGGGCAAGTTATAAACTGATATGACGCACGGCATTTGTTTTTGGGTTATTCTAGCACTTTTCCCCCATCCTAACCTTCCCCCGCAGGGGGAAGGGATAAATTTTCCCCCCTACGGGGGGATGCGAAGCAGTTTTTTCACCAGATGTCCGAAGGACAGAGGGGGGAACGCCCAAGTCTGCGTAACATCAGTTATAAATACAAGTTGCTCCGCTACAAAAGAGAAGCCAAAATCTTTTACAGTAACAAGATTGCCATAGGAGCAGTTCAAAACACGAGGAGATATGATGACGGAAATTGATGTATCTGTAAAAAACCTTACCAAACGGTGGGGCAATTTTACAGCAGTAAATAACATAAGTTTCGACGTACCTAAAGGAAGTTTTTTCTCTGTATTAGGACCATCGGCAAGCGGCAAAACAACCGTATTACGCATGATCGCCGGCTTTGAAACCCCAACTTCGGGCGACATATTCATTAACGGTCAACGCATCAACGACGTTCCCGCCAATAAACGCCCTTGCAACCTCGTCTTTCAACGTCTCGCTCTTTTCCCGATGATGAACGTGATTGACAACGTAACCTTTGGCTTACGCCGTCGTGGCGGAATGAGCAAAGCCGAAATGGAAAAAAAGGCGAATGAAGTTCTTGCCCGTGTGGATATGAAAGGGTTGAACGAGAGAAAAATCAATCAGATTTCCGGTGGACAGCAGCAGCGCGTCGCTCTTGCCCGCAGCTTGGTACTCGAACCCACAGTTTTGTTGCTCGACGAACCGCTGAGCGCCCTTGACCTGAAACTGCGCCAAGACATGAAACTCGAACTCAAACGCTTGCAGCACCGCATGGGAACGACCTTCATGTACATCACCCACGACCAAACCATCGCCCTCGCCATGTCCGATACCGTCGCCGTCATCAATTTTGGCAAATTGGAACAAGTTGCCGCCCCCGAAATCCTCTATCGTGAACCGGCTACGCATTTTGTCGCCTCCTTTGTCGGGGAAAATAACCGCTGGAATAACGGCAAAGTGGTCGAACTCGTGGATGATAACGCTTGCCTCGTCGATGTTAGCGGAATCCTTTCTCGTGCCAGAATGGGCGAAAAACTCAAGCCCGGCGATGTAGTTGATCTCTTCATTCGCCCTGAAATGATTCTCTTGAAACCCGGCAAACACGAAAAAGGCAATATCGGAAAAATCAAAGAAATCAACTTTGACGGTTCTCACTCTCTCGTGGTTGTAGATCTTCTTGAAAGCAAAACACCATTAAGTATCAACGTAAAACTTCAACATACCGAAGAAACCCCCGATATTTCCGTTGGCGATACCGTCACTTTATCCTGGGGCGGAACGAAACAACCCGCAGCGAATGCCTTCTTACATATTGATCCTCCTACAGAAGAAAAGGAGTAAATCAATGTTCGCAAAAATCAAAAAGAACAAGGGGCTTTGGCTGGTGCTCACGCCGCACTTGCTCTGGATCGGGCTCCTATTTGTTTTGCCTCACATCAAACTTTTTTGGCTCTCTTTTGTAGATAAGCGTTCAGGAGCGCTCACTTTAGCGAATTACGCAAAATTTTTCCAAAGCGAGTTATACCGTCATGTCTTTGTACACACGGCGTTATTCGCAATTCTAGTAACGCTCATTACGTTAGCGATATCCTTCCCGACTGCGTTTATTGTCACCAAGGTTTTGGGAAAGAAAATGAAGGCGGTTGTCCTGCTCGCTATCGTCTTGCCTTACTGGATATCGGAGCTAATTCAAGTTTTTGCGTGGATGGTCTTATTACGCGAGACCGGTGTCATCAGTTATATGCTGCAAGCCTTAGGAATTACCTCGCATAATATCGAATTCCTGTACAAAGATGCTACCATCGTCGTCGGCTTGGTGTATACATCCATCCTCTTTATGATTATTCCAATCATCAACTCGCTGGATTCTCTTGACGACAGCCTCATCGAAGCCTCCTATGACTTAGGTGGAGATTTCTGGTCAACGATGAGAGAGATCATTATTCCTCATGCGGCACCGGGTATCGTGGTAGGGAGCGTGATGGTTTTCATGCTCAATTTGGGCAACTATGTAACCGTCACCCTACTGGGCGGCAAAAACAGTTTGTGGTTTACAGAAAATATCTACAATCAATTTATCGTCCGCTTTAACCAAAATCAGGGCGCTGCCTTTGGCGTGATCTTATTAACCTTTTCCGTATTACTTGTTTGGGTCGTTCTCAAAGTAACCGGACAAGACATGACGGAGGCAATGTAATGTTTACGGCAAAAAATAAATGGAAATCTCCTAGTTATTGGTTTTACTACAGCTACGTTATCTTGATTGTCCTGTTCACAGCTGGACCGTTGTTGATTACCTTCATTCTGGCGTTCAATAATAACGAAGCCGCCTCGTTCCCGTGGCAGGGCTTCACGCTGGACTGGTTTTATTCCAAGACGCCGGATAGAATGGGACTTTTCAACGACCCTCGCATGATCTCTGCGCTTGGCGTCAGCATAAAGGTTGCCGTGGCGGTCACCATTCTTTCCATCCTGCTTGGGGTTAACAACGCCTTTCTCTTTGTGCGTGAAAAATTCATCGGGAAAGAATTTTTCTACATGCTCATGCTGGGTCCCCTCGTGGTGCCGGGCGTTGTTTTGGGGACGTCCATCTTATCCTTTACGCATGCAATTGCTAATTCGCTGGATATGACCTTTGGATCAGGCGCTGGAACCTTTTTTCGCCCCGGATTTTGGCTTGTGGTGCTGGGACAAGTGAGTTTTGTCGCCACGACGACCACCTTGGTCATCACGGCACGCTTGCGTAAATTTGACCAATCCCTTGAAGAAGCCGCCATGGATTTGGGATCATCTCGCGCCCAAGCTATTCTCTCTATCACCCTGCGCTTTTTGATGCCCGCAATCATCGGCGCAGCTATCGTGGCGTTTTTGTTTTCCTTTGAAAACTTCAACACGACTTACTTCCTGAGCGGTACTGCCGATTCAACGACAATCCCGATCATCCTGTATTCCCGTTTGCGCTTTGGGCTTTCGCCTGAAATTAACGCGGTAAGTGTTGTGCTGATGATCTCTACCGGAATTTTAGGGCTGCTCTCAACTTTCTTCCAAAAAGGTGATGATCTCAGCGCCTGATAGGAATTTGATAAAAGACTTGTCTTCTGTCTTCTTCTTCTTCCCCCAAAGAACTGTTTTGTGTTGCGTGTTGCGTGTGTATGCAACACGCAACACGTTACAGAAAAGGGGGACGGTAAAAATTTAGCAAAACTACTAGTCATATTTGAAGGTGGTTGAGTAGGTTGAGCGAAGCGAAAAGCGTATCGAAACCACAAATCTCGGTGTTTTTTGCCCACTTGTTGGTTTCGATACGGCGAAAAGCACCGCCTACACTTCGACAAGCTCAGTAGCCACTCAACCAACGAACGCTTCTATAAAAAAGCGTCATGTGGCTGGCGAAACTACTAAAAAAATATGCTTATTGCCCAACTCTCTGACTTACACATCGCCCCCGGCGAGCAAAAAACCTTTGGCGTTGCGCCGATGGCAGAAAATTTGCAGCGTTGCGTTGCGCATATTAACGCGCTAAAGCCGACGCCTGATCTCGTTTTGGTGACGGGAGATATTGCCAACGATGCGGCGCAAGCGGAAGTTGAACGTGCGGCAGCCATTTTGGGGCGGTTAGACAGCCCCTTTTACCTCGTTCCGGGGAACCATGACAATCGCCGGGTACTCAGCTCGGTTTTTGGCAACCAAGTTTGTCCCACGAGCGTTGACGGGTTCATCCAATATGAGATCGACGGGTATGATCTGCGTCTGATTGGATTGGATAGCGTTTCGCACGCCTCCCCGGGAGGGGAGCTTTGCCCCAAACGCTTAGCCTGGCTCGAAGAGCGTCTCACTCAAGCGGACGAGCGTCCCTGCGTGATTTTTATGCACCACCCGCCCGCTAACTTTGCCGTCCCCGAAACGGATATTGATGGCTTTCTGGGTGCGGAGGACTTTGGCGACTTGGTTGAGAAATATGGCAAAATTGAACGCATTCTGGCAGGACATATCCATTTGCCTGCCTTTCGGACGTGGAGACAGACTATCATCAGCACAGCGCCCAGTATTGGAATGCGCTTGACCATTGACCTGACTTTGGAGAAAGATTCACAGTTTATTCTCGAAGAACCTAGCTACCATTTACACTACTGGACTCCTGAAGGGACGCTGCTCACGCATCAAATCATTGTGGCGGATGAGAAAGCGTACTCTTTTGCCTATGAGCCTGCACAATGAAAAGGATGACGAGATGACAATGCCCCGTAGCGGCGAAGACAATGCGCCAGCTTTATACCAACAAGTTGCCCAAGAAATTGCTGCTGAAATTAAAGCCGGAAAATATCCTGTTGGAAGCAGAATTCCGTCCGAAAGAGATTTAGCCGAGCAATTTAAGATTTCTCGGATGACCATACGCGCGGCGGTGGATACGCTGGCGCATCAGGGATTGGTGGCGCGGCGTAATCGCTCCGGCACTTATGTGGCGCGCCCCCGGTTTCAGTTTGATTTGAGTTCGCGCGAAGGGCTGCATACTCAACTGCGCAATGCGGGCATCACCCCCGGTTCCAAAGTGATCGTCGCGGAGCAGGTGCCTGTCGCTTCTCTTGATGCGGAAATCGGAGAAGCGTTGCAACTGGAAGCTGACGATGAAGTCTATCGGATTGTGCGTTTGCGCACTGCCAACGATGAGCCGATTGTGATTGAGAATTCTTATTTCCCCGCCGCGCTTTTTCCTGACCTTTTGGATTACAACCTGAGCGATTCGCTTTACGGTATTTTGAAGAAACACTTTTCGTTTGAGTCTTCGGGCGCTGTTCAGAAAATCACGATTTCGCATTTAGATGCGCAGAGCGCCGAATTCATGGGCGTGACCGCTGATTTGGCGACGCTGGAAGTGAAGCGCAGTGCGTTTACAAAAGACAACCAGCCCTTTGAGTTTGCCCACGATATCTATCTTGGGGACAGAATCGCCTTTACCGCTCGCACCGTTGGACCTGCCCTGAATTTGGGGATTCCGTTGAACGCAGAGGCGGCAAGCGAGTAATTCGCTTTGTTTCATTCGACGGAGAAGGGTGCGACATACTTTGCGGCAATCTAGGTGACAGCCACCTTTCAATCTTCAA
>JANTFU010000123.1 GCA_024763295.1 Anaerolineales bacterium | reverse complement strand
GCAAATCATCTGATTGTGGGTCGCGATCATGCCGGTCCCGGCAACGACAGCACCGGTAAACCCTTCTACGGTCCGTTTGATGCCCAAGAAATGCTTAACCAATACGAAGAAGAGATTGGTGTCAAGATGGTGCCCTTCCAGTGGATGGTTTATCTGCCCGAACAGGACGACTACGTCGCCGCCGACCAAGTTCCCGAAGGCGCGAAAGTACTCACCATCTCCGGCACGCAAGTGCGCGAAGATTATCTCGCCAAAGGCAAACTGCTTCCTGAGTGGTTTACTCGCCCCGAGACCGCTGAAATTTTGCGCGAATCCTATCCCGCCAAACACGATCAGGGCTTCTGCATCTGGTTCACCGGTTTGAGCGGCTCCGGCAAATCTGCCACCGCGCGCGCCCTCACCGACCTGCTGCTCGAACGCGGCAAACAGCTCACCGTCCTCGATGGCGACGTTGTTCGCACGCACCTTTCCAAGGGACTTGGCTTCAGCGCCGCAGACCGCGATACCAACATCCTGCGCATCGGCTATGTGGCTGGCGAAATCGTCCGTCACGGCGGCAACGTCATCTGCGCTGCCATCAGTCCCTACCGCCACGCTCGCAACGAAGCCCGCAAACTTGTTCCCGCAGGCAACTTCTTCATGGTACATGTTGATACGCCCCTCGAAGTTTGCGAAGCCCGCGACGTGAAAGGTCTCTACGCCAAAGCCCGCGCCGGCGAAATCAAAGGTTTTACCGGTATCGACGATCCCTACGAAGCCCCCATTGATCCTGAGATCACCGTCACTGGTGACGGCGTGACCCCCGAAGAAAACGCCCAGATTATTATTAACTACCTTGAAGAACAGGGCTACTTTAAAAACTAGATTTCAAATAAGATAAAATAGCGTGAAACGTAATTCGTGATGCGTGAACTCCGCGCCTTACGTTTTACGTTTCACGCTTTCTTTTTCTATGGATAGAAAACCCGTATTCGCTCTCCTTTTAGGCTTGGTCACTGCGACCGGGATTTGGTTGCTCAATTTCAGCACGCCCTACGGGCTTGGACTAATCGACGACGCCATTTCCTACATCGCTGCTGCTCGCGCCCTGTTAGGCGGATTGGGTTTTACCCGCACTTGGCTTGCCAGCGGATTAGAGCCGATTACGCATTGGCCCCCCGGCTATCCTGCCACGCTTGCTGCCCTTAGCTATCTTCTTAAGATTGACCCCTATCGCAGCGCACGCGCATTGAACATACTCGTTATGGGCGCGAACGCCGCGTTGCTATTCTTGCTTGGGCATAAAATGACCAAGTCAACGCTTTGGGCTACCTTTCTTTCCCTTTTATATCTCAGCAACAGCGCCATCCTGCGCTTACACGCCCAAGCCTTGAGCGAACCGCTTTATCTCTTTGTGAGTTTGTTGGCGTTTTGGGTATTTGCCAAAGCCCTTGGTCTCTCCCTCCACCCTCTCTCGAAGGGAGAGTACCGACAGGACAGAGGGGGGAATTGGCTATTCCTAACCGGTCTCCTGACCGCCCTCTCCTACCTCACGCGCTACGCAGCGCTGTCATTATTTGCGACTTTTGTTGTTGCCATCTTTATTCTTTATCCGACGTGGCGCAAACGTTTTATCTCGTTTGGCATTTTTCTTCTTGGGGCAATCCCACCCATCTTCGCATGGATGATGCGCAATGAAATTGTTGGTGGCAGCGCAACGAATCGCGCCATACACTGGCATCCCGTGACGCTTGATAACGTCCAACGCGGTTTACATGAATTTTTTGATTTCGTTATTCCCCTGCCTAGTTTGCGGGCGGCGTGGTACGAAAACTACATTTTTCTTGGCATTGTCGTTGCCATGATTGCGCTGATGCTTTTGTTCTGGCTTTTGCCGCAAGGGATTAAATACTTCATCCAACCGCAGAAAAATGCCGCGCCAAACGCTTTGCCTTTTATCACGGGGCTGTATATTTTCGGCTATATGGGTTCACTGTTGGTTTCGTTGACCTTTTTCGATGCCGCCACGCCGCTTAATGACCGCATCCTTTCGCCCGTTTACGTTGCCCTGTTGCTGTTGCTGACACATTTTCTACATCAGGCATTTGAACAGGGTAAAATTGTCAGGCGCGTACTTGCGGGTAGTATTGCGATTTTGCTGTTGCTCATCTTCACGCTTGCGCAGATCGACATGGTTAAAGAGTTGCGCCAAACCCCAACCGGATTTGCCTCCTGGCGCTGGCGTGAATCGATTGTCATGGACGCTATCCGTGAGTTGCCAGACGACATCAAAATTTATACCAATCAACCGCCTGCCGTCTATTTTTGGACGGGGCGTGCGCCTTACATGATCTGGGATGTCGCGCAGATTCACGAAGAAATCGCAGCCGGAGATGCCGTGCTGGCTTATTTCTTTTTCGATTATGCCGATCCTGATGTGGTAGAAAGCATTACCGCAGGCTTAACGCCCACTGTTAAATCGGGTTTGGGCAACCTCTATTCAAAAAAATAAAAACAGGAAAAATTATGACCATTCAAGAAAAATTTGATCTCAAAGGCAAAACGGCGGTCGTCACGGGCGGCTCCGGTT
Source organism: Anaerolineales bacterium (assembly GCA_024763295.1). Classification (GTDB taxonomy): domain Bacteria; phylum Chloroflexota; class Anaerolineae; order Anaerolineales; family Villigracilaceae; genus Desulfolinea. The sequence goes on along the minus strand of JANTFU010000123.1, from coordinate 4,242 downwards.
TGCTCGGCACTGAATTTTGCCGCACCCTCGCAGAAGCGGGGGCGAATGTCGTCGTAGCGGATATTGCCGAAGATGCCGCACATAAAACCGCATCAAAATTGACGGATGCAGGTTACGCCGCAATCGGTTTTGGTTTGGATGTGACCAAACAGGATTCGGTCGATGCTCTTGTGGATACCACGCTCAAAGCGTTCGGCAGCCTCGATATCCTCGTCAACTCCGCCGCCCTTGACCCGAAATTTGATGCCGCTGCATCAGAAAAAGGGATCGCCCCCGGCGCTTTCGAGACCTACCCCCTCGAAGACTTCCGTGCTGCCGTCGACGTGAACCTGACTGGCATGTTCCTCGTGACCCAAGCCTGTGTAAAACCAATGGTTGCGAATGGCAAAAAAGGCAGCATTATCAACATCTGCTCCACCTACGGGCTGAATGGTCCCGATCAGCGCCTTTACCTAAATGACGACGGCAGCCGCATCGCTTACAAACCGGTTTATTACACGACCACCAAAGCGGGCGTGGTCGGCTTTACCAAATATTTAGCCGCCTACTACGCAGGCACCGATCTGCGCGTGAATGCGCTCACCCCCGGCGGGGTCTTCAACAATCACAACGAGACCTTCACCCGCAAATATGCCGAAAAAACCATCATGGGACGCATGGCGCATAAAGACGAAATGAATGGCGCGCTGCTCTTCCTTGCGTCTGAAGCATCATCGTATATGACCGGCAACAACCTCATCGTTGATGGCGGTTGGACGGCGTGGTAAGTTAGGAATCAGGGATTAGTTGATTAGGAATCAGGAAAAACCTTGCCCTGATTCCTGATTTCTTTTATCCTCGTTCCTGATACCTGATACCTGATACCTGATACCTGATACCTGATACCTGATACCTGATACCTGATACCTGATACCTGATACCTGATACCCTATGACAGAAATCCTCGCAATTATCCCCGCGCGCGGCGGCTCGAAAGGCATCCCGCGCAAAAATATCCGTGACTTTGCCGGTTATCCGCTGATTGCCTATAGCATCGCGGCTGGCTTGAAATCCGAACTCGTGACGCGCGTCATCGTTAGCACCGACGACGACGAAATTGCCGAAGTCGCGCGCGAATATGGCGCGGAAACGCCCTTTATGCGCCCCTCCCTTTTTGCGGAAGACAACACCACCGACCTGCCCGTTTTTGTCCACGCCCTTGAGTGGTTGGCGGAAAACGAAAATTATCACCCCGGCGTGGTCGTGCAACTGCGCCCCACCTCGCCCATCCGCCCGCTGACCTGCGTGGATGATGCCATCCGCATCCTGCTCGATAACCCCGAAGCCGATTCGGTGCGCGGCGTCGTTCCGGCGGGGCAAAATCCGCATAAGATGTGGCGGCTGCCAAAGGGCGAAAATGCCCCCATGCGCAACCTGCTCGACGTGGAGGGCATCGCCGAACCCTACAACGCCCCCCGCCAAAGCCTGCCGCCCGTCTACTGGCAAACCGGTCATGTAGATGCCATTCGTCCACGCACCATTCTTGAACAGAAATCCATGACCGGCGGGAAAATTTTCCCGCTCATCATAGACCCCACCTATACAGTGGATATTGATAATCTTTCGGATTGGGCGAAGTATGAATATCTGATCAAATTTGGGAATCTCGACTTCGTCTCGCCCGGAGCCGTTCGCCGCCCTATGCCTGATTCCGTTAAAGCGCTTTTTCTCGACTTTGACGGTGTGATGACCGACAACCGCGTCTGGACAGATCAGGATGGACGAGAAACGGTAGCTGCCAGTCGGGGCGATGGCTTTGGCATTCAGCAACTGGTCAAGGCGGGGATTCCCGTCGTCGTCATCTCGAAGGAGAGAAATCCCGTCGTGGCAGCCCGTTGCAAAAAGCTGGGCATTCCTTACCGGCAAGGAATCGACGACAAGACCGATGTCCTTAAACGGGAACAAGCCCAATTGGGGGTCGATCCGGCGGAGACTATTTTCGTCGGCAACGATATTAACGATCTGCCCGCCTTTCCGCTGGTCGGTTGGGGCGTCGCCGTCGCCGATTCGCATCCCGACGTGCTGCAAAAAGCCGATTTTGTGTTGAGCAAAAACGGCGGTCATGGCGCTGTGCGGGAGATTTGTGATTTGATTTTAGAAAGAAAAAACGATTAACCACAAAGGACACGAAGGGTCACGAAGAAAAGCCCAAAAGTTTTTTCCCCTTTGTGCTTCTTTGTGTCCTTCGTGGTGAAAAGAATTAGGAGAAAAAATGACTCGTGAACTAAAAATAGGTAATAAGCTGATTGGCGACAACCACCCCACCTACATCATCGGTGAGATCGGCATCAACCACAATGGCAGCGTAGAGCTTGCCAAGCAAATGATCGATGCGGCTGTTGCGGCGGGTATTGACGCAGTGAAATTTCAGAAACGCACCCCCGATGTCTGCACCCCGAAAGATCAGCAGTCCAAAATGCGCCAGACGCCTTGGGGCTACATCACCTACCTTGAGTATCGCTACAAGGTCGAGTTTGGCGTAGATGAATACACCGAAATTGACCGCTATTGCAAAGAAAAAGGCATCGACTGGTTTGTCTCGGTTTGGGATGAAGGCTCGGTGGACTTTATGGAACAGTTTGATACCCCTGCTTACAAACTTCCCTCCGCTGCGCTGACGGATTATCCGCTTTTGAAAAAAGTCCGCTCAACGGGGCGACCGATTATCATCTCGACCGGTATGTCTACGATGGAAGAGATTCGCAAAGGAATCGCAACCGTCGGCGAAGAGAATTTAGGCGTGATGCACTCCACCAGCGCCTATCCCTGCCCGCCCGAAGAATTGAACCTGCGTATGATTCAAACCTTGAAAGCCGAATTTCCGAATATCCCCATCGGTTATTCCGGTCATGAAGTTGGCTTAGTCCCCTCGGCGGTGGCGGTAGCGTTGGGCGCGTGCATGGTTGAACGTCACATCACCACCGACCGCGCCATGTGGGGCAGCGATCAATCCGCTTCGGTTGAGCCGGGCGGCTTGCGCAAACTTGCCAAGTACATCCGTGTCACCGAACAAAGCCTCGGCGATGGCGTCAAAAAGGTCTACGAAAGCGAAATGTCATCGCGGGCGAAACTGCGGCGCGTGAAATAGAGAACGTGTTGCGTGTTGCGTATTAAGCTTGTGTACGCAACACGCAATACGCAATACGCAATACACAATGTCTATCCAAAACCTTCTCCGTCAGAAATTACGCGAGCCGGGCAAATATGCTCAGGCGGTTTTGCGTTGGCGGAGATTGTCTTTTAACGACGCTCCACTCATCTTTGGTAATGCCAAACCCAAAAGCGGATCGCATCTTCTGCTCCAAATCCTGAATGGCTTTACGCAGATAATGCCCTATGCGTATACGGTCGCTGACCCCGTGCGCACCATCGAGCCGAACGGACGTCGCCGCGAGCCAAGCGAAGTTGCTGCCGATCTGCGCAAGCAGCCGCGCCACGCTATCGGTTGGGGCTACATCGAAGCCTCGCCTGAAAATTTGGCAGTGATTGCCAAACCGGAGCGCGTGAATTACTTCATTTACCGCGACCCGCGTGACATGCTCGTCTCACAAGTCTTCTTTGCGACCGATATGCACACCGGTCACGGGATGCACGCCTACTACAACTCCCTGCCCGATTTTGATGCGCGTCTTAAGGTCGCCATTACGGGCATTCAGCAAGATGATTTATACATGGTCAGCGTGCGCGAGCGGTATACCGGCGTCTTCAAATGGTTGGAACAAGAGCACGTCATGTGCATCCGCTTTGAAGACTTGCGCAACAAGCGTGACGAGACTTTGCTTGCCATGCTCGAGCAGGTCGAGAAAACGGGCTATAAAATCCCCACGCCACGCGAAAAGGCGCTAGAGATTTTGGTCGAAGCCATCGACCCGAAAAAGAGTCACACCTTTCGCTCAGGGAAGACGGGCGGCTGGAAAGAGCATTTCTCAGCCGAAAACAAAGCCCTTTTCAAAGAAGTTAGCGGGGATTTACTCCGGAGATTGGGTTATGAAGAAAATCACGATTGGTAAAGCAAGAGACCGCCGGAAGTTTGGCGGTCTCTTTTTGTTTGATTGGATGTAGGAAACGCTAACCCTGTAAGACAACCCCTCGGCGCGCGCCGACCGTGACCTCAGCTTGCTCGCCGTTTTGGATGATGTCTGCCTTCCCGAATAAGGTCTCGTTATCCACGTCCGCAAGGATAAAGGTGCGTGGTTCCTCGGC
>JANTFU010000122.1 GCA_024763295.1 Anaerolineales bacterium | reverse complement strand
GAGGGCACAAAATTTCGCCCCGTCTTAACATCCCCCTTCGATGGGAGATGTCCGCAGGATAGAGGGGATACGCCCCCACAAAATATCAGAGAGACAAAAATGTTTACACCCTTACATCGTTATCAAAGCCTTTTCCTTTATAATAGGAGTACCAAACTCCTAATCAAAACACAGAAAGGCACATCATGGACTTAACATTCTTGGAAAATATCCATCCCATCATCCCCAACATCGTCACCGCTTTGATAATTTTTATCGGTAGCGCTATTCTTGCACGCATTCTACGCAATATGCTCGATCACGTTCTCCAATCGCGTGGCGTTGATAAAGAAATCAGCATCCTGCTCGGACAACTGCTTTATTGGAGCATTCTAACCTTCGGCATCATTACCGCCCTACAACGCTTCTTCGATGTTTCGGCTTTTCTTGCGGGTCTCGGTATCCTCGGCTTTACCATTGGCTTTGCCTTACAAGAGATTATGCAAAACTTTGTCGCCGGGATGATTTTACTCGTCCAGCAGCCTTTTGATATTGGCGACTTCGTGCGCACATCGGATTACACCGGAACGATCTCGGCAATTAACATGCGGACAACCGATATTAAAACCCTCGATGGACGCTTGGTCGTCATCCCGAATGCCAGCGTACTCGCCAACCCCATCGAAAATTTCAGCCGCGCAGATCGGCTCCGCGTGGATTTGCCCATCGGCGTTGGCTACGAAACCGATCTGGAAATGGCAAAAGCCGCCATCCTTGAAGCCCTGCCCAGCATCAAAGGCTATCTCGCCGAACCCGCCCCAAGCATTATCTACCACTCCTTTGGCGAATCATCCATCGACATGGACATCCGCTTTTGGATTAAGACCGCCGAAAATAATCTTTTCGACGCCAAAGATGAGGCTGTCATCGTCACCAAACGTGCGCTCGATGCCAAAGGCGTGAACATCCCCTTCCCAATCCGCACCATCCAAATGGAAAAATAGTTTTTACAAGTAGGGGCGGGGTGACCCCGCCCCTACTCACCATAAAAAAAGCACCGAGTGTTTTTGAAACACTCGGTGCTTTTTGTTTTCTACGAGAACTGCATTGCACTTGGAGCAAAGCAGAAAGTGCGTTGCAGTTCGGTTTTGCGTTATCCGCCCGATGTGCAACGCACCTTATCAGGTGCAATGCACATCAATCTTGATCCTTCACCACCAGCAACGCCTTTTGCTCTTCAATCAAGCCGATTTGCGTCCCCAATATCCGTGCGATGGTACGCGATGCTTCCGGACGCGCGGCTTGCTTACAGTTTTCAACCACACGTTCGCGCTCGGACGGATGCGTCATCCAGCGCGCCAAAGTGCGGACGACCTCTTCAGGGGCAGGTGCCCAAACGCCGGTTTCGGTTTCGCGCACAAAGTCGACGTTGCCATCTTCTTGTCCGGGCAGACGCGAGAAAAGAATAATTGGCAAATGCGCCGCCAACGATTCGGCGATTGTCCCCGGTCCGGCTTTGGTAATCAGCACATCGGCGGCACGCATAAAGTCGGGCAGTTCTTTGGTGAAACCGTAAATATAATGAGGAATATCCCAATTGATGGCTTCTTCTTCGAGTTCTTGCCGCAATTTCTCATTGCGTCCTGTCACAACGACCAAACCAACGTAAAGCCCCGAATTCGCAATCGCGATGGCATTCTCTTTAATCGGTCCCATACCATCACCGCCGCCAACCAGCACGGCGATAAATTCATCTTGCCCCCAACCTAGCCGTTCGCGGATTGCGGCTTTGCTGCCCGAAGGCACGGAACAACGCTCCGGCAAGGGTTGCCCAACCACTCGGATGCGTTCTGCGGGCATGCCATATTTGAGGGCGCGCTCCCGTGCCTGTTGCGTGGGAACAAGCGTCAGGTCCGCGCGCGCATCGTACCAAAGGGCATGGGTACTGACCATATCGGTTACCACCGTCACAAAGGGCGGTCGCCTTTTCCCCAGCGCTTTCAAAAACGGCGTCGTCGCCAGCGCGTGGACAGCGACAATCAAATCTGCGGGGTGATTTTTGACCATCTGTCTGGTGGCGTGTCCGATATAGGGCCACATACTAGCGGTGATGGCGCGCGCACGCAGGCGGCTGTCAGACATTTTGAAGCTCAAGCCCCACAAATATGGCGCTTTGACCATTTCGGGGTACCAGTCGGGCATTTTATTGAAAGGCAGTGGTGCGCCGCCCTTCAGAAAATCGACCATTTCGGTGGTGACAGCATCGCCAAATTCGAGATGCAGGGCTTCGATAATCGATTCGGTCGAACTGCGGTGTCCACCGCCTGTGTCCGAAAAAAGGAAGAGGATATGCGGTTTTTTCTCAGTCATGGTCATTTCCCTTGGGCAAGATGAGTTTGAGACGGCGTTTGAGTTCGCGGCGGGTCAGCATAACGCGCCGACCACAGCCGAGACATTGCAACCCAATATCCGCCCCCAAACGGGTAACCCGCCACTCATAAGAGCCGCAGGGATGTGGCTTGCGCAAGCGCACAATATGGTCAACTTCAAGTTCAGGTAGCATGGCAAAATTATACCGCGAGAGCGTTTTTGTGATTCCTAAGATATTGTTAATAGACCTCTTGCATAGTGCTCTAGCCGTCATCCCCGGCGGCATATTCCAGAGAAACCCGCGCCGTACCCCTTCGGGTATGCTGCGCGAAGGACGGCGCTGGGAGCAGGTTGAAAACAGACTTTTACAAGAAGTCTAATGGAAGGGCGGGGTTATCTGCGCTACAATTGAAACGATTGATTTGAAAATATAGGTGCTTTGTGAGGAGAATGCACTTCCGACGAAGCAATCTCAAATGCTATGAGACCGCTTCGTCGCAAAAAGATGCTCCTCGCGGAATCATAGAAGTTTTCTCTGGAAAAGGAGTTCTGATGGAAAATAATTACGATGTGATTGTCATCGGCGCGGGTCCCGGCGGGTATGTGGCGGCAATTCGCGCGGCGCAGTTGGGCAAAAAAGTTGCCATTATCGACAAAGAGTGGCTGGGCGGCGTCTGCCTGAACGTGGGCTGCATCCCATCCAAATCGCTGCTCAAAAATGCGGAAGTGGCACACACCCTGCGTGAGCGCGGGAAAGAATTTGGCTTTTCTTTCGATAATTTGACACTGGATTACGGCGCTGCGGTCAAACGTTCGCGGAAGGTTTCGGGACGATTGGTGAAAGGCGTCGGATTTTTGATGAAAAAGAACAAGATCGACGTTCAGATGGGCGTCGCGACCGTGATTTCACAGGGTTCCGTTAAAGTCGTTGCCGAGGACGGCAACGAGAGTTTCCTCTCGGCGAAAGACATTATCGTTGCAACCGGTGCCCGCTCAATGATTCCCCCCGCGTGGACAGTGGATGGCGAGAACGTCGTCACTTATAAAGAAGCGATATTGCAAGAGACACTCCCCGAATCAGTCGTCATCATCGGCTCCGGCGCGATCGGCGTCGAATTTGCCACCGTCTGGAATTCCTACGGCGTAGACGTAACCATCGTCGAGATGCTGCCGCGCATCGTCCCGATGGAAGATGAAGAAGTCTCGAAAGAGTTAGCCAAAGCCTTTAAGAAACGCAAGATCAAGATGTTGACTGGCACCAAAGTTGAAGCGGTGGAAGCGGTTGAAGGCGGCGTCAAGGTCAGCGTCAATGACGGGACTGAAACAAAAGTTCTCGAAGCCGACCAAGCCTTGGTCGCGATCGGCTTCCGTCCGAATTCATCCAATTTAGGTTTGGAAGAAGTCGGCGTCCAAATTAATGAGCGCGGCTTCATCGAGATCGATGATCGCATGGCAACGAACGTGTCCGGCATTTGGGCGATCGGCGATGTGACCGGCAAGCTGATGCTGGCGCATGTCGGTTCGGCGATGGGTATTTTGGCTGCCGAAGCAATTGCGGGCAAAGAGACCAAGCCACTCCATTATGAGATGATGCCGCGTGCGACTTACTGCCAGCCGCAGGTGGCGTCCTTTGGATTGACTGAAGCACAGGCGCGTGAACGTGGCTATGACGTGAAAATCGCCAAGTTCAATTTTCAGGCGAACGGCAAGGCGCTCGGTTTGGGCGACTATGCCGGTTGGGTTAAATTAGTTGTGGACGAGAAATACGATGAGCTTTTGGGCGCGCATCTAATCGGTCCCGAAGTAACGGAATTGCTGCCCGAACTGACGCTCGCTCAAATGATGGAACTAACCCCCGCCGAGATCTCGCATAATATCCATGCTCACCCAACCCTGAGCGAAGTGCTGATGGAAACGGCGCATGTTGCCGAGGGGATGCCGATTCATAGTTAGGCGAAAAGCCTTTCAGCATGCGTGAGAAACGAGAAACCTGATTGTGAAAAAATCAGGTTTCTTTTCGTTAACGGTATATTCTCAAAGTCGGGAAATTCCCCCCTTCATCATTCATCATTCATCCTTCTGCCTTCAAGCGGACGGGAGCGTGACCATCCACGAATACTTCACGAATGCACGAATGAGCGCCTGATATTCGTGCATTCGCGTCCCATTCGTGGACGGTTCTTCGACATAATCCCCAAGCCGATAAATTTCACATCATCATTATTCATCATTCAAAACTCATCATTTATTCCCCGCCCCCTAAAAGTCTTCCTCTCCCATGCCCATACCGATGCGACTCGTGTCCGCGCCCTCCACAACCGCCTTGTCGCGGGCGTTTGACGTAACCACATAATATAACTACAATATGAATATAAACTTCGAGTGGGATGAAAAGAAACGCCGCGCGAATATCCGTAAACACGGCATTGACTTTGTTGACCTTCCTCCACTTTTTGATGGCGTAATCATCACCATCGAAGATACCCCTTTCGATTATGGCGAGAGCCGTTATATCACGCTGGGATTACTGAAGCATCACGTCATCGTCGTTGTACACACAGACCGTGAAGGAAATATCCGCATCATCTCAGCGAGAAAGGCGACGAAAAATGAGTCAAAACAATACTTCCAACAAATCACAAACTGACTGGGACAAACTCAATTCGATGAGCGATGAAGATATCGACTTCTCGGATATCGAAGAGATCACCCCTGAGCTATTTGCAAAAGCCGTTGTGCGACATGGCGTGAAATCTACTCCGAAAAAAGAGCAAATTACCATCCGCCTGGACAGCGATGTTTTAGCATGGTTCCGTTCGCAGGGAAAAGGCTACCAAACTCGCATCAACGACCTTTTACGCGCCTACATGAAAGCCTACGAGCAAGGTTAGAAATTCTGCATTCATCATTCATCCTTCTGCCTTCAAGCGGAGGGGAGCGTGACCATCCACGAATAGTTCACGAATGCACGAATGAGCGTCTGATATTCGTGTATCGGAGCGGTCAAACGTTGTTGATTAGGCAGTCAAATTGATAGCCGTGCGTCTTTGAACAATAGGCATCCATTGCGATCCAGCCCAAGCAGCCCGTGCTTTTGCAGTATGAACAGCCCCTTTTTCTGTCCAACGTGCGCCAACTTCTTTTAGCCTTAATTCTCCAAGTCGTTTTGCTGCACTTTCTATGGTGCCACTTCCGATAAAATAGCCTTCATTTCTGAAACGAGCGTAGTCCATACGATTTCTGTTATTTTCGAAAAAAGTGAGTGTTGAATGGAGTGTTTCAGCAAGCATAGGTTCTTTTTCAAAACGTTCGAGTTCCTGGATTAGTTCGTTGATCTCTCCATTCCATCATAACGCTTTGGTTTTCTCTATCCAAGAACTTTGCTCATCACTCTTGTTTATGAAGGCGGCATCGGCAAATCGATAGAAATATTGAGCGGCATGATACCAATCAAGGATCTGGGTGGCGTCAGGGTAATAGAGTTCAACCATCTTCCATATCCACTTTGCACCATCGCCCACAAATACCCGCTCTTCGTAAAAATCTACCTGTCTCTGGCAGCCTGTTGCCCAGAGCAATTTTCCGAACTCATCTGGCTCCAATTTATCACAGTGATAGGTGATTTCCTTGGCTTGCAAGGTTTTTTGCACCCCAATTTCGTTCGTAGGACACTTTCTCCTTGAATGAGCAGAAGGCTCCACTTTGTACCATGCTAAAACCTTGAACTCTTTCCAACCCTCCCGCAAGGGCGCCATAAATCCATCCACTGAACCATATATTCTCCCTTTCTCTTTGCCTGCTTGAATTCTTTGGCGCTCTTGTAGCCAAGTTTCATCTTGGCTTTTCCTAATTAGCTCTCTTTCCAATTCTGCCTGAAGAGCGCCAAAAACTTCTGTTTCCTTTCGTACTGTATTCTTGCTGATTTTAAATAGTAAAAACTTCTCCACCTTTTTGGTTGCTTCTCCAAATGGACTGCTGATTCCCTCTAGCGCCAACAATTCTGCCAGACTTGGCGTGACTTCTCCCGCTGAGAAACCCATGGCTTGATCCAAAAGCGCAATGCCTTTTCTTTCTTCTGCTTGCTCATTTTTCACCCGATAATAGCGGCGTCTGATACGCAACTTGCCTGCCGTACTCCAAAGAACTGCTGGACGAAATGAGTGAAAAGCATAGACGTCTCCTTGAGCTTCATACAGGGCTTTATCTGTTTCTTCCAGAAACATCTCCAAACCTCTCTGACTTACTTGACGCTGAATCTCACGCATCACATTTTCTGCTTCATATAAATCCGTCTCATAATTCAGCCCGCAACGCTTCATCTCTGCTGCTAATGCTTTTCCCGTTTGTTCTATCGCTTTTGTGCTAAACTCCATCATGTGCCTCCTGATAGGTGGTTTCTTGAAACGCTACTATCCTAACAGGAGGACACTTTTTCTAATTCATCAACATACTTTGACCGCTCCC
>JANTFU010000121.1 GCA_024763295.1 Anaerolineales bacterium | reverse complement strand
GGCGTCCTCACGCTGATTATCAGCATTCTCCTGTGGCGCTATTTTAGCTATCGACAAACGGCTTTCATCAACAATATGCGTGGATTGCTGCTCGTCGGTTTGATATTTATCATCTTTTTGGTTGCTGCCCGCCTAACGATCCCGAATCACGCCATTGTGCCCTACCTTTACCCGCTGCCCGCGTTCGGTTTGCTGATTGCGACCCTCTTTGGGGTAGATGCCGGTTTTGTACTGGTTTTTGCGCTGACACTTTTGACCGTGTACAACATCCCCGATCCGCTGGGCTTGGCAACCTATTATATTTTGCCCGCCTTCATCAGCATTCTGGTCTTGGGGAAAGCGCGGCGTTTTTGGTCCTTTGTCAGCGCCGGATTGGTCATCTCCGTCACGGGCATGGCAATCCTGTTGGCATATTGGATGCCTGCATCAGGCGCAGATGCCGCGTGGTTCGACTTTGCCGTTTTAGCAGGTGCGGCTGCGCTCAATGGCATCGCATCTGCAAGCCTAACGCTGCTCTTACAATTTTTCGTCGCTCAATCCTTGGGCTTGACAACAGCCCTGCAATTACTGGAATATTCGCGCCCCGATGCCGTTTTATTACAATTTCTATTGCGTAGAGCACCCGGCACCTATCAACATTCCCTGCAAGTTGCCAACCTTGCGGAGCGAGCCGCCGAAAGCATCGGCGCGGATGCGCTATTAGTGCGCGTGGGCGCACTCTATCATGATGTAGGAAAAGCCAATAATCCGCTCTTTTTCATCGAAAACCAAACCCTAGGCAATCTCAATACCCATGACGATCTGGAACCGGAAGAAAGCTCTGCTCTGATTATTCGCCACGTTACCGACGGTGTTGAATTAGCAAAAAAGCATCATCTACCTGACCGTATTATTGACTTTATCCGCGAACATCACGGCACAAATATCACACGCTATCAATATACACAGGCAGTCAATAAAGCCAACGGCGATGCCAGCAAAGTAGACGAGGAAAAATTCCGCTACCCGGGACCGGCTCCACGCTCACGTGAAACCGCCCTGCTCATGTTGGCTGATGGCACAGAAGCCATTACGCGCGCCAAACGTCCCCAAAAGGAAAGTGAACTGCTTGAAATTGTCCAAAAGGTTATCAAAATGTCGCAACAAAATGGACAACTGGATCATACGCAATTGACCCTGCGCGAGCTGAAATTGATTAGCGATTCCTTTGTAGCCACCTTGCGTGGAAATTTACACTCGCGCGTTGAATATCCTTCATCTTCCACACCGAAGGGCGCTAAAAATTCATCTGATAGAGAAAATATTTAGAATTTGGCAAAATACAGTTCCTGAGCGGAGCGACGACCAACGGGAGGAGTGTAGTCGAAGGACGGCGTTCTCAAGAAAACCGCTCTTCGACTGCGGACTTCACATCTCAGCCCTCCGCTCAGAGGCTGTAATTACAGTTTCTAAATGATTTATCCATGAGATAGCAGAAAATGATTAACCTACACAAGAAGAATTCATCCATCACCGAGCCGGATACAAATTTGCTGATCGAAGCCGCACAAGCGGCTCTCAACGAGCAAGGCGTAAACGAAGAGGTCGACTTGACCATTTTGCTTTCGGATGATGCCGAAATCCAAGCCTTGAACCGCGATTATCGCGGCTACGACAAAGCGACCGATGTGCTTTCTTTTGAAGCGCACGAGCGCGATCCCGAAACCGGCGTGCTTTATCTCGGTGACATCATCATTTCGCTGGAACGCGCAACTGAACAAGCAGAGAAGGGTGGACATCCGCTTGTGGCAGAGACACAGCTTTTGGTTGTACACGGCGTTTTGCATCTTTTGGGGCACGACCATGCTGAAGCCGAAGAAAAAGCTGAAATGTGGCAGCACCAAGCCAAAATCCTGGCGCGGCTCGGACTATCCCATATTCAGGTGCAAGAGGAATGAGTCAATTTATCCGCGCGCGTTTACGCTCATTCCGTTATGCTTTTGCAGGCTGGGGCGTGGTGCTCAAAAACGAGCCAAATAGCTGGATTCACGCCGTTGTGAGTGTGGCGGTAATTGCGGTCGCGTTTTGGCTGCACTTGCCCACACGCGATTGGGCGGTGCTTTTGCTAACGATTGCGCTGGTCTGGGCGGCGGAATTTTTCAATACTGCTGTCGAAACGGTCGTTGACCTCGCCAGCCCCGAACAGCATCCATTGGCAAAAGCCGCCAAAGATGTCAGCGCGGCGGGCGTTTTACTGACCGCAATTACGGCGGTTTTGATTGGATTGTTGATTTTAGGTCCGCCGCTTTGGGAAAAACTGCAAAACATTGCGTAACGCAACATTCATGTAGCACTTTGCTCACAGCGACATAAATGTCGCGTTACGTTAAAGAAAAAATCCCGCCATCTGCGGGATTTTCGCTTTTCATCAAAACTTACATCTCAATATATTCTTTCAGACTATGCTCAACCGCATAAGCCGCAGCTTCAGCACGGTTATTCACGCCCAACTTCGACAAAATGCTGCTGACATAATTGCGTACCGTGCCTTCGCCCAAAAAGAGCGCCTTGGCAATCTCGCGGTTGGTCTTGCCTTCAGAGACAAGCTGCAAAACGTGCTTTTCCTGTTGGCTCAAATTGGCAAAAGCCGAAGCCTCTTCCTCGCGCACGGCACGCCGCACTTCCTGAAATACGCGCTGTGTTACCGCCGGATCAAGCAAGCCTTCACCGCTGCCAACCGATTCGAGCGCCTTCACCAAATCGTCGCTGCCAATCTGTTTCAAAACATAACCGGAAGCTCCGGCACGGATCGCAGAAAAGAGCATCTCATCTTCGGCATAGGATGTCAGCATCAGCACCCTTGTGTCGGGGAAGCGTTTCACGATTTCCTCACAGGCATCAATGCCCGATGTGCCGGGCAAGCGAATATCCATCACGACCACGTTGGGTTGCAGGCTGGCGGTTTTTTCCACCGCCTCGCGCGCCGAACTGGCTTCCCCTACGACTTCAAAATCAGGATGACGGTCCAACAGCGTTTTCAAACCGATACGGACAACTTCATGATCGTCAACCAGAATAATTCTTTGTTTTGCCATTCTTACTCCAATATCTCCAAAATAGATTAAAAGTATAGTGTAGAGATGAAAAGATGACAAGAGCAGGGATTCTTGTCATCTGGAATATACGTCTCGCACCGAATTTAGGCTTGGTGAGGTCTCCCAAAATGGATGCCCGCTACGGAGCAGATTCTCGCCGAAAGTCAACAAAGCGATAGCCAACCCCGCGCTCGGTAAGAATGTATTTGGGGTTCGAGGGGTCTTTTTCGAGTTTTTTGCGCAAATAGTTAATGTAAAGACGCACATAATGGGGTTCATCACGATATTCATAGCCCCAAACTTTGGTCAAGAGTTGATCGTGCGAGATAACCCAACCCGCATTCTGCACCAAATGATAAAGCAGGCGATACTCGGTTGGACGCAATTTGACGATCTTCCCTTCGAGCCAAATTTCACGACGATCAAAATCAATTTTCAAACGGTCGTCGATCTCAAGCAAACCGTGCATCGAGCCGGTCGCATTTTCCGTGCGACGCAAAACCGCTTTAACGCGGCTGACCATTTCTCGCGGGCTAAAAGGCTTGGTAATGTAGTCGTCCGCACCCAATTCGAGACCGCGAATACGGTCATCCTCTTCTCCTTTGGCAGTCAGCATCAATACCGGTACCTTGCTGGTTTCACGGATGATTTCGAGTACTTCGAATCCGTCCAAATCAGGCATCATTACGTCCAGCAGAATTAGGTCGGGCGAAACATCGCGCAATTGCTGAATCGCTTCTTTCCCATTAAACGCTTCGCTGACCACAAAACCGTCATGTTCTAAATTCAAACGAATGAAGCGCACCATACGCTCTTCATCGTCTACGACTAAAATTTTTCTGCGTTCAAATTGGTTGCTCATCTTATTCCCTCACGAAACTAAAGATTTGGTCGTCCTGTTGATTATCAAGAATTTCTATAAAGTTGATTTTCGCAATCGGCCAAATCACACGAATAACGTCATCTTGCAAATAATGCAGGTCTTTGCCTTCGCGTGAACGGGGATTATGCACAATAATGATCTGGTCTTGTGGATTGGGCAATTCTTCCACATCGCCAAAGATAGGGACTTCGCCCGAAATGTGTAAAATCACTTGGTGAGACATAGGATTTTGCTTCCTTTCTTTACCAACTATGCTATATATTTTTCCGATAAAAACGCTTCGGGTTACTCCGATTAGGGTAAAAACGCCGTAACACAGAGCATTACGGCAGATTCATAAAAAATTGTAAAACGTCTGCTAGACTTCTTGCTATTTTTTTGCAAGGAATTGTATTTTTAATTTACCAAAGGAAATGATATTGCCATGTTGCAACGGATAATCTCTTTCGGGGGTAAGGCGTGTCCCGTTAAGGTAGGTGCCATTGGATGAACCCAAGTCCATGATATTGACAGATGTCTCACCTTTTTTGATGACCGCATGTAAGCGCGAAACACCGTTTTCATAGGCATTATAAGAAGTCAGATCAACATCTGGCATCACCGATTGACCATCACTAACGCGCCCGATGGTAAATTCCTTTCGATCTGTAAGTTGTATAAACTGCCCACCCTCTAAAACTTGCAACGAGATGGTATCGGAAGCGCTATAAGCTTTCTGACGTACAGGCGCGACATCACCAAAGTCGGATGTTTGTCCTGTGATATTAAAGTTTTGTGTAGCAAGATTTTGAATACTAACCAATTGAGCGCCACATTCGCTGCAAAAGAGGGCTCCCTCAACTTCAGCATGTTGACAAGTTGGGCATGTAATCATGATTTTCTTCCTTTTACAGATGATAATAACAAGGCACGAGTGCCATATTTAAGATTTTTTCTACCTTCTTCAGAAAATTCCTGTTTTCTCTTCAAATTTTCTGCTTCCAAAATGACTGTTTTTGCCATACTACGCTCCCCCTGAGAAAGCAAATGCGTGGCAAGATGTTGAAGTCGTCGAGAGGCATGCTCATATTGACCTGCATCAACTTCTTCTTGGGCTTTTTCTTGCATGCGATAGAGATTTAAGCTAATAAGAGCATTAATCAGTACGGGCGGAGGCGGGGTCAGGTCTGCGACTTCAGTGATTTTGCGTTTGAGCAAAACTCGCATTTTATTTTTCGTGAGCGAATGTGAAGGGATGTCGTATTTCAGGCTGCCTTGAAATACTGTAGCTTCGTCTTCGAGCAAAGCTCCGGCATGGACTTCAAATTCCAACAGGAGCCGTAAGGGTTCATCACGCAGCACCGTGCCTAACTTAATCGGACTTTGGCTTTCGAGATGTGCTTCATTCGGTTGGATGCGAAAAGCATAATTTAGGTGAACATTTTTGCTCTTGCGGTATTCAAGCACAACATCTTCAGCAAATACATTAGAAAGTTCTTTGAATTTGCGCTCTAAAAAGCGCTGAATATGCTGCGGCTCTGCAACATATTGACTATTATTCCCGCTTTTCGCGGTCAGACTATCTAAAAAGCGATCATTCCAATCGTCACCGATGCCAAAGCCGGAAATTCCCACACCAAGCGCGGCAGCTTGCTCTGCCAAGATCAGCGATTGAGGCTCATCGCCATACGTTTGCCCATCCGTCAGAAGAATGATGTGATTTACGCGTTCCTTTGCCAGTGATTTGCGAACTTCTGCCAATCCGGTTTTCAAGCCCTGAAAAATTTCCGTGCCGCCGCTCGGCAAAATTGAACGAATAGCAGTCTCTGCCCGACGTTGGTCAAGCACAGCAGATGCCGGGACGACAACATCTGCACGGTCGCTAAATGTGACAACACTTAAACGATCACCAGAGCGTAAATTGCGCACAATGTGAATTGCCGAGGCTTTCACCATGTCCATCTTTTCCCCCTTCATGGATGTAGAGCGATCCAAAACAAGGCAAAGATTTAATGGCGGTGTATTAAATCCATCTTCACTCTCACGAGGTTTCCACTCCAGCATGGCATAGAGCAGTTGTTTTTCATTAGTTCGCACCAAGCTTTCTCGGCTAAATGAATAACGCCCAACCATGAGTTGGGCTTGTTCATCCTCTGGGGGCAAACTGGCATCATAAACGGCACGCTTTTGCGGGTCTGAAAGCGTCTCGTAGGCTTGCTGAACGTCTAAGAAAATTTCTGTTTCACCGGGGGCTTCATTTTTATCAGGATGCAAGCGTTGTGCAGCTTCAAAGTAAGCATGCTTAATTTCATCTTGCGTTGCATCTCTGAAAATACCTAAAAGGGAGTAATAGTCCGGCGAACTAGTCATGTTATCCGATGATTTTTACGAGTATAACTGAAATATTATCCGGTCCACCGGCGGCGTTTGCAGCATTGACCAAATTTTGGCAGGCATCTTGCAATGTGAGGGCATCGTTAATGGCTTGGTGCATTTGCTGTTGACTGAGCACACCCCATAACCCGTCACTGCATAGCATGAGCATCCCTGTTTTGGGGAAGGAAACCGAGAAAAGGTCAGGTTCGAGCGCTTCTCCCTGCCCCAGGGCACGGTAAAGTACGTTCTTCTGGGGATGATTAGCGGCTTCCTCTGCGGTGATCTGTCCCAACTCTTCGAGACGACCGACCAAGGAATGGTCACGAGAGATCAGATCGAAACGTCCATCCGGATAAACGGCATAAGCGCGGCTATCGCCAACGTGCGCGATGGTAACTTGGTGTCCCAAAACCAGTGCCGCCGTAAGCGTGGTACCGCTTCCCGGAGCATCGCGTTGAATGGCTTCCTGCGCTTGACGGACACCTTCTGACATAATTTCTTGTAACGATTCGTCCACCGGCGTGCTGGGAATATTGAAAAGATAAGAGTGAAAAGTCCGCATAACATGCCCAC
>JANTFU010000120.1 GCA_024763295.1 Anaerolineales bacterium | reverse complement strand
GGAAGTGTTGGCGAGCCAATCAACCCCGAAGCGTGGAAGTGGTATTACGAAGTGATCGGCGATAGCAAATGCCCCATCATGGATACTTGGTGGCAGACCGAAACCGGCGGCTTTGTCATCACGCCGTTGCCGATTACCCCGCTCAAGCCGGGTTCCGGCACCAAGCCGTTTTTTGGGCACGAAGTCGACGTCGTTGACGATGATGGCAATTCGGTTGCGCCCGGCGAAGAGGGCTTCTTGGTACTCAAACGCCCCTGGCCCTCCATGTTGCGCACCGTTTATGGCGATGATCAGCGCTATATCGATCAGTATTGGGGCAAATATGGGAATATGTACCAAACCGGCGATTCTGCCCGCAAGGATAAGGATGGCTATATCTGGATTATCGGACGGATGGATGACGTCCTTAAGGTCAGTGGGTACCGTTTAGGGACAGCGGAGGTGGAGAGTGCCTTGGTCAGCCACCCGACCGTCTCCGAAGCCGCCGTGATTGGCTTGCCGCACGAGATTAAAGGCAATGCCGTACATGCCTATGTGATTTTGAATGCCGGTGTTCAGGGCAGTGACGAACTGGATATTATGCTCCGTGCCCATGTTGGCAAGGAACTCGGTCCGATTGCCAAACCCGAAACAATCACCTTCGTGGACAGCCTGCCAAAGACGCGCAGCGGCAAGATTATGCGCCGCTTGCTCAAAGCCCAAGCCCTCGGCGAAGACGTCGGCGATACCAGCACGCTGGCGGATTAGACTGAGTGTTTTCTTTAATCTCAAGAGCGCGAAGCATTTACTTCGCGCTCTTTTTATGTCATGTTTTTTGTGGATGAAATTTTATGCGCTAGATTTTCTCTCGCGCATACGCCAGTGCATCTGCGAGGTTTTCGAAAACTTCAACCTGCAAGTTCCCGAATTTTTCATATCCTAAACCTGCGGCAGCCATTTTGATTAATCGTTTTGATGAGACATAGAGCGCTTGGCGTATATTTGGATGGTGATAAAGGGGTTTTTTGCCGGATGCAACTAATTTTGTCCCTGTTAGCAAGTCTTGCATATCAAGTTTCTTCACCTTGCTTATATCCACAATCCAGAAAACAGGCTCCGTCAACTCATCCAGCATCGCATAGAGCTTGGGATGGTCTTTGGGGAACTCATCGATTAAGCTATAGTCGGATGACATGGTTTGGATGATAATCGGTTCATTAGGGAGATGCTCTATTTTGACGGGCATAAAAACTCCTCGTGAATACTCGTTGACTGTTACGGATATTATAGCAAATAAGCGCGTGATTTGTTATGTAGACTCGCCAAATACGATTAGGAACTACGCGTAACGCTCTGCGTTGCGTTTCTTAGCGAAAATGCCGCGATATGACAATGTGAAACCTTACTGTGTCAGGGTTTGCGCAAGAAGTCTTTTTAGTTATGCTTTCCGCTGTGATTGCCACCGCCATGACCGCCCTGCCTGCCACCTTGTCCATTGCTGGCGCTGATGATGGCATCATAGGCGGCTTGGCTCATATACTGTGGAACGTAGGCTTCGCCGGTTTGCATTTCATATTGGCGTGCAAAGGCACGCAGATGGTTATAAGAGCCAGACAGCAGGTTTTGATAAACCCATGTGAGATTTTCTTCGTCGGTATTTTCAAGATAGTTGAGTAAATCGAGGATGTCGATTTCTTCAATCGCGGCACCGACTTCGATGGCATCCACGAGGGACGTATTGCCTTTCGCGATTAAGTCGATGTAGAGAGCTTGCAGGTCTGCATTGACGAAGACGCCGATGCTATCGTCCGTGACTGGGTCAGGGATGGCGTACATCTCCAGCAGGGTTTTGACGGCGTCGGTGTGGGTTTGTTCGCTGGCAGAGATGTTGCTGAAGGGACGCAAGCCCCAACTGTCGTAGAGCGTTAGGTACACATCACGGGCGAGTTTTTCTTCCTCGCGCATGAAGGCAAGTCCGTCCGCTTCGGCTTGGCTGATTTCGCCGACTGCACTGGCGGGTAGTTGAGCGGCGATGTCGGTGTTATGTTCGTGTGTGCCGCCGTTGCCACCGTGCGCCTGTCCGCTGCCGTCACACGTTTCGGAAGCCGGGTTAACGGTAGCGCTTTCGGGTTGAGCAGTGTTTTCCACAGTGGAAGCAACCTGCGTTACAGGTGCGCACGCGCCGAGAATCAGGGTTGTTAAACTGAGCCAAAATATCCAATAAGTTGTTTTCATAATTTTTTCTCCTTGTTATTCTGACCTTAAGTGTAAGGGTATTTTTTAAAGAAAAGATATGTGGTCTGTAAAGGTTCTTTAAAGAAAAAAGCGGATGGCACGAGACGCATCCGCTTTGGGCTTGGTGCTCGGTCTATTTTATTTTTTGCGGCGCAGGAAGAATTTGGTAATCTCTTCCGAGATGGCAGGGATGAGTGCCAGCCCGATGACGATGCTCCACTCGGTCACGCTTAGATAGTGGGTGTTGAAAATTTCGTGCAGGAAGGGCACGTTGACGACGATGACCACGAGTGCGATTGAAAAGCCGACGGCGTATTGCATATATTTATTTGAGAATATGCCAATGCGCCAGAGCGATACCTTTTCGGAGCGGACGGTGTAAGCGCGGAAAAGTTCGGCGAGCGAGAGGGTGATGAATGCCATTGTCTCGGCGGTTTGGACATCGACGCCACGCCAATCATGTTGCAGCAAATAGACGATGGGGTTTGCTCCATCAGGAATAAAAGCGCCCGCTTCGAGATGCCAAATCAGTCCCAGTGCAAACGCTGTTAAGACTGCGCTTGTTTGGGTGATGGTTTGCAGGATGATGCCCAGCCGCATGGGACCGTGAATGATTGGCTCGTCTTTGGGGCGCGGTTTGCGCTCCATGATGTCGGGGTCGCCTTTTTCCATTGCCAGCGCGAGGGCGGGCGCACCGTCCGTGACGAGATTAAGCCAAAGAAGTTGGATGGCGGTTAGCGGTGCGGGTAAGCCCAAAAGGGTAGCGATGAAGATGATCAGAATTTCTGCCGTGTTGCTCGAAAGCAAGAAGAAGACGAATTTGCGGATGTTGCCGTAGATAATCCGTCCCTGCTCAACTGCGTGAACGATGCTGGCGTAGTTATCGTCGGTGAGTACCATATCGGCGGTTTCTTTGGCTACGTCAGTGCCGGTGATGCCCATTGCTACGCCAATGTCAGAGCGTTTGATGGCGGGGGCATCATTGACGCCGTCACCGGTCATGGCGACGACCTCGCCGTTGGCTTGGAGCGCATCAACGATGCGCATTTTGTGTTCGGGGGAGACACGCGCAAAGACATCCGTTTCTTCGATTTCGACGACGAGTTGCTCGTCGCTGATTTCATCGAGTTCTTTGCCCGTAAGTACTTTTTTGCCCGGACGCATTAGCCCAATATCTTCGGCGATGGCTTTGGCGGTGTTGGGAAAGTCGCCGGTGATCATGATGGTACGAATGCCGGCTTGTTTTGCTGTCTCAAGAGCCGGACGTACTTCGTGGCGTGCAGGATCGATCATGCCAAGCAAGCCGACAAAAACTAAATCGCGTTCCAGTTCTTCGGCAGGGGCGCCTTCGTCGGGGACGTCTTTTTCGAGACGGTAGGCAACGGCTAAAACGCGCAAGGCGTTTTTGGTCATGCTGTCGTTGGCTGCCAAAATGCGATTGCGCGCCGAGTCGCTCATCGGCTGGACGTTGTCGTCCATGTCTTGATATTGAGTACAAAGATTGAGCACCATATCGGGCGCGCCCTTGACGGTGATAATGTCCCAATTTTTGTAGCGTTCATCGGTGAAAGGGGAAAGGTCTTCCACTTTGGGCACACCGACATCGTTGATGGTGATCATGCGTTTGCGTTCAGAGTCGAAGGGGATTTCACTTTCACGCGGGTAGGCTTTCTCGAGTTCGTCGGAGAGACCACCGGCTTTGGCGGCTGCTACGAGCAGTGAACCTTCAGTTGGGTCGCCAACTACGCGGTAGGTGGATTGCTCGCCATCTTCGCCGGTTTTTTCGATGTAGGCATCATTATTGAGTACGCCAAGCCAGAGCGCGGTGAGTACTGCGGGATAATTTTTGAAGTCGATTGGTTGACCGTCAACTGTGAATTCGCCTTTGGGGATGTAGCCTTTCCCGCTAATGTCTACGAAGTTTCCATCGACCCATAGTTTGGTGACCGTCATCGCGTTTTGGGTCAGGGTGCCGGTTTTGTCGGAACAAATTACGGTGGCGGAACCCAGTGTCTCTACCGAGGACAACTTGCGGATGAGGGCGTGTCGGCGTACCATTTCGCGCATCCCCAGTGCAAGAGAAATCGTCACAACGGCGGGCAAGCCTTCCGGTACAGCCGCAATCGCAAGTGAGATGGCGATGATGAAGGATTCGGTCATCTCTTTGCCGTAGAGTTTGAAATATTCGAGCGGGGTGTTGAAGAGCATCCCTACATCGGTGTAGTTGATGATGGCTACCACAAAGACGATGGCAACGAGGAAAAGCGAGAGCAGGCTGAGGGTTTTGCCGAGTTCGTCGAGGCGTTTTTGGAGGGGCGTCTCTTCGACTTCGACGGTGGATAGCATTTCGGCAATCAGCCCCAATTGGGTTTGCATGCCTGTGTCGATGACGACGCCGCGCCCGCGCCCGTAGGAGATCATGGTACCCATAAACGCGGTATTTTTCCGATCCCCAAGCGGGACGTCTTTATCCAGCAGTACCGAGGCATTTTTCTGCACCGGTAACGATTCGCCGGTCAGCGAGGCTTCTTCTACTCTGAGATTGATGGCTTCAATCAGCCGCACATCTGCCGGAACGTAATTGCCCGCTTCAAGATAAACAATATCCCCCGGCACAAGTTCGTGTGAGGGGATAGAGATGCGGCGTCCATCACGCAAGACATGCGCTTCGGGCGCTGCCATTTTCTTGAGCGAGGCGAGCGCTTCTTCGGCTTTGCCTTCCTGAATAATGCCGAGAATGGCATTTAGGACGACAATTGTTAGGATAGCGCCCGCTTCAACAAAATCCCACATATTGCCGCTGTGGGCATATTCTTGCCAGCCGATCATGCCGGAAACCAACGCGGCGACAAGCAAGAGCATCACCACAAAGTTATTCAGTTGTGCCCAAAGCATGTGCCAAAAGCCCGGACGGGTAGCTTCGGTGAGTTGGTTCGGTCCAAACGCTGCCAGACGTTTGGCAGCTTCAGCACTACTTAAGCCATCTTCTGCAACACGCAAATCTTTGAGAACTTTATCGGGTGGGATAGCGTGCCAGTCTTCCTGATCTTCAATGATGTCGGTTAAGTTTTCGGTCATGGGGTTATCTCTCCTTGTTGAGTAGCGCGTTGTGGATTAAAAAACCAACACGCGAAAGATGCGTGTTGGTCTTGCCTGCGCGTAGAGCGTGGAACTGCCGAGAGCGGGCTAGACCCGACTCTGTCTTGACGACAGACCATCCTGCGAATGGGGGCAGGAGGCTACTCCCCAACGCCCAGAGTGTACATCTACGGCAGATGTGTGTCAAGCGATGCAAGTTAATAGTTTTGTAAGCGCTGTACATAGAAAAAACCTGACAAGTCTCATAGACTTGTCAGGTTTACTAGCAGCAAAAATTATGCTACTGTGTCTTCGTATTCCACGTCTTCGGGCGTGATGTGTGTGCCCGGCGGGATGGACGCGTTCTTGGGAATAATCACGATGCCGTCACGAACGGCGAAAAGCTCATCGTCATAGTTCACCCCACGCGGGAAGGGTTTAATCACCACGCCTTTGCCGACGCGCACATTTTTATCCAGGATTGCGCCTTCAATATCGCAATTTTCACCGACGCCGATCTTTACTTTGCTCATCGTTTGTATATCATGGTCGGCGCCCATAATGATTGCATCTTTAATTTTCGTGCCCGCTTTGATGCGGCTGCGCAAACCAATCACAGAATGGGTGATTTCTGCCGCGCGGATGCGGCAGCCGTCGGCGAGCATCACCTGCTTCATTTTTGTGTTTTCTACCGTCGAACCGGGCAAATAGCGCGCATGCGTATAGATCGGGCTTTTCTTGCTGTAAAAATTAAAGGGCGCATCGTTCAACGTCAACTCTAGGTTCGTCTCGTAAAAAGCACGGATCGTTCCAATGTCGCGCCAATAGCCATCAAAAGTATAGCCAACCACCTTATGCGACTTAATCGCCAAAGGCATCACCTCGTGCCCAAAATCATCATATTCGGGATGACCCTTGAGCAAGTCGATTAGCACTTGTGTCTTGAAAAGATAAATGCCCATCGACCCCAAGAAAGGTCTTTCGGGATCATCGCCACTGATAAATTTATCCTGTGTCTCTTTGTCTTTGGGCTTTTCCACAAAATCGACAATCCGCCCGTCTTTATCCTGCTTTAGCAAGCCCAGACTGGGCGCATCTTCGCGTGAAACCGGTTGAACCGCAATCGTGGCGTCGGCATCATGCTCAAGATGATATTGCGCCATCTCACGGTAATTCATACGATAAAGATGGTCGCCCGCCAAAATCAGCACATGCTCCGCGCCCGAAACCTGAATCTCATTTAACTGCTTGCGCACTGCATCTGCCGTGCCCTGATACCAAGACGTGCTTTCAGGCGTTTGCTCCGCTGCTAAAATCTGCACCCAACCGGTATGGAAGGTATCAAAATTATAGGTACTTGTAATATGGCGGTGCAGCGAAACTGAATTGAACTGCGTCAAAATCGCAATGTGGTAAATGCCCGAATTAATACAATTGCTCAGCGTCGTGTCAATCAGCCGATACTTTCCGGCAATCGGCACTGCCGGTTTAGCACGCAACTTCGTCAGCGGATACAGGCGTGAACCCTGCCCGCCCCCCATGATGACAGCCAGAATATCGTTACTCGTGGGCATAATTTCTCCTTATTTCGATGCGCG
>JANTFU010000119.1 GCA_024763295.1 Anaerolineales bacterium | reverse complement strand
TCGGGGAAGCACACAACGTCAGATTGAGATTGCTGAAAGTAGACGGAAATTATCCCCTAGTGTATGATATACAGCAAGGAGTATTGCGAATGAATTACGGAAATATTCTGACAACCACTTGGAAAACGCTCTGGCGTGAAAAAGTCATTTATGCCTTTGGCTTTTTGATGATGCTTGCGCCGGCTTTAGCGGGGATTTTGATCGGCGTTGCGATGGCGTTTAGCTCTGAAGAAAGTTTGGAGCGTTTTGTTGAATCGGATTTTGGCACGCTTGCCACGTTCATCATTTTGGTTGTCTATTTTCTTTTTATTGCTTTGACTATTGTGATGTCCGGCGTCAGTTTTAGCGGTGTTTTCAAAGGGACGCTGCTGGCACAAAATTCGGATGCGCTTCCGTTGAGTTTTGGCGCACTCTGGGAAGCCAGTATGCCCTTCTTGTGGCGTATGCTCGGCTTGATGTTCTCGGTCGGTTTTGCCTTAATGCTGGTCTTTTTGGTGCCCATGTTGCTTTTTATGGGTATCGGCGCACTCACGGCGGGGATTGGCTTTTTGTGCGTCCTGCCATTTTTCTTGCTGATGATTCCGCTTAGCATTGCAGGCTATGTTTTGCTTTCCTTGAGCATGGCGGTGTTGGTCGCTGAAGATGGCAGCGTTATTGAAACGCTCCAAAAAACTTGGGCGCTTCTCAAAGCAAATTTCTGGTCACTGGTGCTGATGGCAGTGATTTTGTATGTCATCCAGATGGGAATCAACTTGGTCGCTGCTGTGCCGATGTATATTTTGCAATTTGGCGCGTTCTTTATGCTCGATTTTAATCATTTAGACCCCGCAAATCTCTTTCGCTATTTGGGTATTTTCTTTGCCATCTATATGCCTTTTGCCGTTTTCTTTCAGAGCGTTGCGCTAACTTACACCAACGGCGCGTGGATGCTGAGTTATCTCGACCTGAATGCCACGCCCGCAGCCGAAGACGAAATTATTGAATATGAAGCGTAAACTGCTGTTTGGTTTTCTTACCGCGCTGCTCGCCTTAGCGGGCGGATTAACTGTCCGCGCACAGGAAGCTCAACGCGCGCAGATTATCAAGCTCACGACCAGCGACTTCCCGTCCATGCAGGGATTGTTGGATGTCTACGATGCAAACGGACGCTTTGCAACCGGCTTGGAAGCTGCCAATCTGACCGTACTCGAAGATGGTTCGCCCCTCCCTATCAGCAATTTGACCGAAAAAGAAGTTGGGGTGCAAATTGTGGTGGCAATCAACCCCGGTCCCGCGATGGATATTCAGGATTCTTTTGGCGTTTCACGCTACGACCTGATTGTTGATCACTTGCGCCTGTGGGCAGAAGCCTTGCCCATCGAGCCAGCCGATGAACTCAGTCTCATCTCTACAACGGGTCCCATTCTAACCAGCGCCACGCCAAGCGAATGGCGTAATAGTCTGGTTTCTTTCCAGCCGGATATACGTACTTCCGTGCCGAGCCTGCAATCGCTGACTTTTGCTCTTGATTTGCTCGAAGGGCAGCAGGGCGCGCAGGAAGGTATGAAACGTAGTATCCTCTTCCTGACCCCGCACCTCCCCGATCAAACCAGCGTCGATACGCTCGAAGCCCTGACCGAACGCGCGCTCTTTCTCGGCGTGCGGGTCAATGTTTGGCTGGTGGATAGCGATGCTTATTTTGGGCATTTCAGCGCCAATGCCCTCAAGTCGATGGCGTTACAAACCGGCGGCAATTATTTTGCTTACTCCGGCATTGAGACTCTGCCCAAGGTGGATGATTACTTCTCATACTTGCGCCATTTATATATCTTTGATTACGAATCTGCGCTCACGGCTGGCGGCGCGCATAGCCTCGCCTTACAGGTACAGCGGAATGACCTGAGTTTAATTTCTGAAAGTTTGAACTTCAACATTGATATCCAGCCGCCCTCCCCGCTGCTGGTTTCCCCGCCTGAGCAGATTGTGCGTCAGGCGCCTGAAGATGATCCCTACAACCTGGATTTACTTCAGCCGACAGAAGTTACTCTCGATACCATCATCGAATTCCCCGATGGACATCCGCGCCCGATTGCGCGCGTTGCGCTCTATGTCGATGACGAATTAGTGGCAGAGCGAACCGAAGCGCCCTTTGACCAATTAACTTGGGATATCCGCCCATTTTCTGCCAGCGGTGACCATTCTCTGCGTGTTGAAGTGGAAGATTCGCTCGGATTGACTCAAAGTAGCCTTGGCATCCCCGTTACGCTGACCGTTGTGCAACCTCCGACAGGTGTACTCGGATTTTTTGGACGCTACGGATCGCTCCTGACGATTGGCGTGATCACGTTAACGGGGCTGATTCTCGGTGTTATCTTGCTCGTTGGTGGACGCAGACGCCTGCTAACCGCTCGGCGGGAAGCCCAAAAAGCCTCCCACGACCCGCTTACCCAGCCCTTGCCTACGCCCCAAAAGCGTACCCGAAAAATGCCCTTGCCAATTCTCAATTGGGGTACGATGCGCCCGAAGCGAGTGCGCACATTGGCGCATTTGGCGCGTCTTAACGGAAGCGGCTTCGAGCCGAAGGGCGCCCCCATCCCGCTGACCGGCGAAACACTGACGCTTGGCGCCGACCCTGTCAAGGCGGCGTACGTCCTCGATGATCCATCCATCTCGCCCTTACATGCTATTTTAAGTCGCAATGACGCGGGGCAGTTTATCATCAAAGATCAAAATTCCATTGCCGGAACCTGGATTAATTTCGAAAAAGTTAATGGTGAAGGCACACCGCTTTCGCACGGTGATCTCATCCATTTGGGTGCGATGCGCTTCCAGTTCAAACTTGAAAAAGCACCTAAAAAAGCGAAGCCTAAAATCAAAGTAGAGCGATGATTAAAACCGACCACGCCCATCTTTATGTTGCCGCTTTCAGTCATAAGGGCATGAAAGAAGGCAAAATCAACGAAGACCGTTATGGTATCTCTTCCTATCAGTTCAGCGAAGCGGATAGCACACCGGTGCTTTTTGCAATTGTTGCAGATGGGATTGGCGGGCATTTGGCGGGTGAAGTGGCAGCGGAGATGGTTGTCAACCATATTAGCCAAACGGTGGCTGAGAGCAATGGTGATGCGCCGCTGGAGACGATTGCGATTGCGGTGGATGCCGCGAATGAAGCGGTGGTGCAGCTTGCGGCAGACGACGAGAAAAAGCAAGGCATGGGCGCGACCTGTGTTTGCGCCTGGATGGTGGACAATCGGCTGTACGCCGGATATGTGGGCGACTCGCGTTTGTATTTGATGCGTGGGGCAACCATTCAGCAACTCTCGAACGACCATACTTGGATTCAGGAAGCGCTCGATAAGGGCGTGATTACGCCTGAGCAGGCGCGTACACATCCCAATCAGCATGTTATTCGGCGTTATATCGGCTCTTCGCCAGCGCCCGATGTTGATTTCCGTTTGCGGATGGCGTCTGACCAGAGCGATGAAGCGATGCTCAACCATCAGGGCATGCCCCTGCAACCGGGCGATACGCTCTTGTTGTGCAGCGACGGCTTGACGGATTTGGTTTGGAATGACGAAATTTTGGAGATTGTCCGCTCGCATAAGGATTTGCGGGCGGCTGCCCAAGCCTT
The DNA here is from genome assembly GCA_024763295.1 of Anaerolineales bacterium. Taxonomy (GTDB): domain Bacteria; phylum Chloroflexota; class Anaerolineae; order Anaerolineales; family Villigracilaceae; genus Desulfolinea. Next base: position 3,417 of record JANTFU010000119.1, on the reverse strand, counting down.
GATTGCGCTGGCAAATGAGCGCGGCGGGCACGACAACATCACGGTGGTTTTGCTGGGCGTGCCGGAAAATTTCCGCAAGCCGCCGAGCAAGAAATTGCCACTAGGCTGGTTGATTGCGGGCGCGGTTGCTTTGCTGGCAATCCTTGGGTTTGGGATAGCCTTCTTGTGGTATTTCCTCCATCCGGTTGTCAATCCGACGCCGACCATGTCGGTGCCTATCGTCCAGCCGAGCGAGACGCTTATCTTGCCGACAGAGACGCCCTTGCCAACGGTGACCCTCGCCCCAACGCTGACGCCCACGCCGCGTCCTACGCTCGGTCCAACGTATACCCCCTGGCCCACGAATACGCCTGAAGAATAAGTCTCCCGCCCATTTGGCGGGAGTTTTTTGTGTTATTTGGGGCTTGCTTAGGAATGAAGATTAAATAAAAAAATTACAGCCCCTGAGCGGAGCGCTGAACGGTAGTGAAGTGCGCAGTCGAAGGGCGATTTTTCAGAGAACGCCATCCTTCGACTACAGGCTCAGACGCTGTCGCCTTTCGCTCAGGAACTGGCAGAACTTTGTATGTTATTTAATTTCTGTTCCTTACCCAAACGGGGCACTTGTAGATTGATAGCCAGCCCTCTATAATTAACCTTGAATGAACGAGGAGAAAAATTATGAACAGAAAAATCACACGCTTATTGAGCATAACGATCATGGTTGCCTTTGTTTTAGGTGCCTGTAACTTACCGCAAGCGCCCGGCGACGATGAGTTGGCAGCCACTACCGTTGCGGAAACCGCGCAAGCAGTCTTTACGCGTGCCGCGCTGACCGTGGTGGCTGCATCGCCCACGCCGATTCCGCCTGCAGCAGCGACCGTGACATCGGTGCCGACGAATACGCTCTTCCCTACACAGGGACCGACTGCTACGCAAACGCCGATTCCGTGTAATCGTGCCACCTTTGTCAAGGACGTGACTATTCCCGACAACACAACTGTTGAACCCGGGGCGACCTTCACGAAGACTTGGCGGTTGCAAAATAGCGGCTCTTGTGCGTGGGATTCGGGCTATGTGCTACTTTTTGACAGCGGGGAACAGATGAATGCCCCTGCGACAGCCACGATTACGAGCGGAAGTGTTGCGCCGGGTTCCACCGTTGATATTTCTGTTGACCTGACCGCACCGACCACGCCCGGTACTTACCAGAGCAACTTTAAGTTGCGTTCGCCGAATAATATCGTTTTCGGGCTTAATGCAGATGGTCAAGGTCCATTTTGGGTCAAGGTCGTTGTCGCTACGCCGACTGCGGTGTCGACGGAAACAAGTGTCCCCACGTCAACTGCTGTTCCTACGGAAACAGCCGTTCCCGCGCCGGATATCATCATCACGGATTACACGCTTTCTCCTAATCCGCCAACGAAGAATCAAAATGTGGTTATCAGTATCTCGGTCTACAACAATGGTAATCTTGCAGCAGGGGCGTTCAAGGTGCAGTGGTGGGCGAGTACAGGTGCCGCATCTCCGGCTTGCGAATGGGACATTGTTAGCATGTCGGCGAAGGGCGGGCAGGTAAAAACTTGTACATATCAATACCCAAGCTGGTATGCCAAGATTACGACCAAAGTTATTGTCGATTCAAGCTATGCGATCACGGAATCGAATGAAATGAATAATTCGACCGAGCTAGAAATTTCTGTGAACGATTCGCCGTAAGGCAAGTTGTGGAAATAAAGAGACAGGGCGCTTTTTGCGCCCTGTTTTCGATTAAAGAGAGAGTTTTATCGTTTTTTGGGCAGACGAGATTTTTGCAAGGCACCAAAGTTGGTTAAAGGTAAGTTTCGCTCAGTGTGCCTGTGATTTTATCGAAACTTTATCGGAATTCGTTTGTTTTCTCATATATAATCAAGTAACGCCGATAAGCATTCATATCCAATGAATGCGGTTGCGTCCCCTGTTTTTCTACAACTCAATATTCCCCAACCCTAAGGAGGTCTCTGTGTCTAAGAAAGAACAATATGAAGGTGAAGTTTATTTTCCTTCGGACGATGTTGTTAAACATGCCAATGTGCAGGATTATGATGCTTGGTATAAGCAATCTATCGAAGACCCGGAGGGGTTTTGGGCAGATCGCGCCAACGAATTGGAATGGTACAAAAAATGGGACAAAGTGCTCGATGACAGCAATGCCCCGTTCTATAAGTGGTTTGTGGGCGGCAAGACCAATATTGTTCACAACGCCATTGACCGCCATCTGACTGACTCGCACCGCAACAAACTTGCCCTAATTTGGGAAGGTGAACCCGGCGATAAACGCACCTTTTCTTACCATGCGCTGAATCGTGAAGTCAGCAAAATGGCGAATATTCTCAAGAGTATGGGGGTACAGAAGGGCGATATTGTCACGATTTATATGCCGCGCATCCCCGAACAGGTTTTTGCTATGCTGGCTTGTGCCAAGATCGGTGCTGCGCACAGCGTGGTTTACGGCGGTTTCAGCGTGGAGGCGCTGGCTTCCCGGATTGAAGATGCCAAGAGCCGTGTATTGATTACCGCAGATGGTGCTTGGCTGCGTGGTAACATCGTCAAACTAAAAGACATCGCCGACGAAGCGATGGCACGCCAACCAACGATTGAGCATTGTATCGTTGTCAAACGCACGGAAAACGAAATTTACATGGAACAGGGACGTGATTTCTGGTATCACGACCTGCTCGAATTGCCCATCGCCAGCCCAAAATGCAAAACCGAAGAAATGGATGCCGAAGACTTGCTCTTCATTCTTTATACGTCCGGCACAACGGGCAAACCGAAAGGCATTGTTCACACACACGGCGGCTATCAGGTCTATACCCAAACGACGCTTAAAGCCGTTTTTGACATCAAGGAAGATGATCGTTGGTGGTGCGCGGCTGACCCGGGCTGGATTACCGGTCACAGCTATATCGTCTATTCCCCGCTGATTGCCGGCGCAACCAGCTTCATGTACGAGGGCGCTCCGACGCATCCCTATCCCAACCGCTGGTGGAAGATGGTCGAAGAATACGGCATTACCATCCTGTACACCGCACCAACCGCCATTCGCGGCTTGATGCGCTTCGGCGACCAGTGGCCCAAACGCTACGATCTTTCGTCCCTGCGCTTGCTCGGCAGTGTTGGCGAGCCAATCAACCCCGAAGCGTGGAAGTGGTATTACGAAGTGATCGGCGATAGCAAATGCCCGATCATGGATACTTGGTGGCAGACCGAAACCGGCGGCTTTGTCATCACCCCGCTGCCGATTACCCCGCTCAAGCCGGGTTCCGGCACCAAGCCGTTTTTTGGGCACGAAGTCGACGTCGTTGACGATGATGGAAATTCGGTTGCGCCCGGCGAAGAGGGCTTCTTGGTACTCAAACGCCCCTGGCCCTCCATGTTGCGCACCGTTTATGGCGA
>JANTFU010000118.1 GCA_024763295.1 Anaerolineales bacterium | reverse complement strand
CGTCGAAACTGCGCTTTACATCCCTCTCGCGCTCATCGGCGGTCTCGGTAGTGCTTGGTTGATCCAAAACGTCACCATCCAACCGCTTTTCAAAAAAGAACTGCTTTACAGTCTGCTATTGGGGGCTTTTGCGCTTTACACACTCAACAACCACAATTATCAACCTTCGCCCTGTTGCAACTTCGTCAGCGCAGACAACATCAGCGCCATTGCATGGATTAAGCGCAATACACCCGCTGACGCATCCATCCTGATTGCAGGCGACCCCATGCGTGTGATGCCCGGCATCCAATCCGCAAATCTGACCGCTACTGATGCAGGCATTTGGGTCAGTCTACTCGCAGAAAGAAAAACGCTAAAAGCCGCTTATTCGATTGATTTTAACGCAAAAAACACAAAAGATGAACTCTGCCAAAAAGGAATCGATTATATTTACGCGGGCAATCAGACGCACAGCTTCAATCTTTCTCTACACGAAAATCAACAATACGGGTATCAGCCAGTACTCACGCTGCCTAAAACACGGATTTATGCGCTTTTAGGTTGCGAACGATAAAACCCCAGCGGGCGCAGCGGCAGCCAATCGGCATGATAACCTTTGCCCGCATAGGCTTGCATCAAATTCACCACATGCCGAAGCACCTCTTTGTCATAAGTCAGCGGCAATCTTAGCAATTCTTCAAGCGCAGGGTGCAAACGTCCGGGCTTAATGCTTTTATAAAAACGGTATTCCACTTGCCAGGCATCTAACTCGCCATAAACCGAAAAAGCCACGCGTGGTCCCTGCTTAAGATGGTGAACTTCATGCACTAACAAACTCAATAGTTTTGGGTCGTTCAAACTGGTCTCGACCGAATAATAACGGCTGTTCAATGAAATCTGGTGAAAAAGAAACCAGCGCGCGCCCGTGCTCTTTGAATATTGGCGAAAATGCATCTTTACGCCTTTTTCAAGGATATAGCTCACCGTCTCGCTGCCCAGTTCCCCCGTCTGTTTAAGGCGCGTCAATAATTGATCTTGCCAAATCTCATCCATTTTTGATAGACCCTGATAGTACACTCGATTAGAATTAGACTAAAGTATACAACAAAGACGAGGTTTTTTTATGCGCGAAGTCGCTATCATTGGTATTGGACAAACAAAAGTAGGCGAACACTGGGAACGTTCGATTCGTGATTTGGCAGGAGAAGCGATATTTAACGCCCTACATGATTCAGGAAGAGAAAATTTCGATGCTCTCTTTAGCGGGAATATGCTTTCCGGCTTAATCGATCAACAAAACAATTTAGGCAGCGTGATTGCTGATTGGGTCGGCTTCACAGGCGAAGCAGTCAAAGTTGAAACGGCTTGCTCATCGGGCGCATCTGCTTTCAGGGCGGGCATTATGGCAGTCGCCTCCGGCGAGATCGAAAGCGCGATGGTCGTCGGCGTCGAAAAAATGACCGATGCCTCCCCTAGCGAAGTGACATCGTCGCTGGCAACAGCCGCCGACTCAGACTGGGAACTGGAACAAGGCGTCTCCTTTGTGGGCTTGAACGCGCTCATTATGCAGCGCTATATGCACGAATACGGTTGGAAGCACGCAGATTTCGCGCCATTCTCGATGAATTCACACGCCAATGCGGCTCATAACCCAAATGCACGCTTGCAGTACGCGATCACCAAAGAGCAGTATCTCAACGCGCCAATGGTTTCGGCGCCAATCAATTTAATGGATGCTTCGCCAATCGGCGACGGGGCTGCTGCAACACTGATTGTGCCCCTCAATACGGTACTCAACGAGAAAAATGCGGTTCGCATCGCGGGAAGCGGGGCTGCTACCGATACCCTAAGCATCCACTCACGAAAAAAGCCGCTCTTCTTACAAGCAGCCTATCTCTCGGCACAGCAGGCTTATCGACAGGCAGGGATCGCCCCCAAAGACGTTGACTTTTTCGAGTTGCACGACGCCTTTTCCATCATGGCTGCGCTCTCGCTTGAAGCGAGCGGCTTCGCGGAACAAGGTCAGGCACCGAAGCTGGGCTTAGATAACGAGATCACGCCAAAAGGCGGGCGACTTCCCATCTGTACACGCGGCGGATTGAAAGGGCGCGGGCATCCCGTTGGCGCAACCGGTATGTATCAGATTGTCGAAACCGTCCAGCAATTGCGCGGAGAATGCGGCGAAACACAAGTGGACGGCGCAAAAATCGGCATGGCACAAAATATCGGCGGCTCAGGCGCGAGTATTTTGACCCATATTCTGACGAAAGCCTAAACAAACACATCAGCCCTGCAAAAAAGCAGGGCTTTTTTTGTTTAAATCTACAGAAAATTGCAGCTTGTCTCAAAATCATTTTTCTTCTATACTTAACCTAACAAAAATGAAAGGAGGTTGCTGATATGTTTACCAAACGTAAAGCAGAACCAAGCGACAAGCGGCATGAAAGCCGACGGGTATTCTCATATTATATGCAGCTCACAGATGCGGGCACCGAAGAAATTATTGGACATTTATCCGACATTAGCACCGGCGGTTTCAAGCTAGATGCAGATCACCCTTTGCCACTCGATAAAGATTTTGAGTTCCACTTGGCACTTTCGTCAGATGTAGCAGATAAGCCTTACATGATCTTTAAAGCGAAGAGCAAGTGGTGTCAAACCGACCCAATTGACCCATTTGTTTATAATGTTGGGTTTCATCTCACCACGATGCAACCTGAAGATCGTGAAATATTTGTGCGGGTGGTAAACAAATATGGCACAAAAAAGTCAAGTTACGACAGCCAGACAACACCGCTGCGCAGCAGGCGCTGGTAATAAAAGCAAGCCCCGTTTTCGGGGCTTTTTTTCTTATTGCGGCATTCTGCGCTTTGCCCTAAAATTGAACGCATGTCTACAAAAAACATCTTGCGTGCAATCATCCGTTTTCTCATCAACCTCGTTGCTGATGTTGAACTAATCGACGTCGAAAAACTCCCCCGCTCCGGCAGCTATGCCTTTGCGACCAATCATCTCGGCATTCTGGATGCATTTTTAGCCTACTATATTCTGGATCGCTGGGATTTTTTTATTCCGGTTGCAGAGAAGTGGGAAAAACATGCGATTCTGCGCTGGCTTGGTAAACACCTGAATTTTATTTTTATCGACCGCTTCAACCCTGATATTCACGCAATCCGCACCATTCTTAAACGTATGGAAAAAGGCGAAGTCTTGGTCATCGCGCCAGAGGGCACGCGCAGCCGCACAGAGCAAATGGCGGAGGGCAAGCCCGGCGTCAGCTATATGGCGTCGAAGGCGCAGTTCCCTGTGCTGCCGATCGGCTTAATCGGCACCGAAGACCGAATTTTCTTCAACAACTTAAAGCACTTGAAACGCACCAAAATTCAAGTTCGCTTTGGCGATGTTTTCACCCTGCCACCACTGCCACGCAAAAACCGCGATAAAGCCCTACGCGAATATACCGATGAGATTATGTGCCGCATCGCAGCGCTTATTCCGGAGAAAAATCGCGGCGTGTATGCCGAGCATCCAAGATTGAAAGAGTTGTTGGCTTAAAAGCACAAAACCTGACGGGTCGCATAGACCTGTCAGGTTTTCGTTTTTAACGCCATAGAATTAAGCCGCCGCCCACCAATCCTGCCCTTCGATGTAGCCCAGATTAACGAGCCTTTCGCGGATCAGAAGCCGCGCACCGCGCGCGCCCACACTTGCCAGCAGCGCAGGATTTTGATGCCGCGCCCAAACTGAATCCAGCGCATCCGGCGCGATGATTGGTTTGCCACGCCGCGTCCGCCCGATTTTCTTCGGGTCAATATCCACAAAGGCGACGATCGGCACATTTTGGCGTTCAAGCTGCTTGGCGAGCCTGCGTCCCATCATTCCCGAACCCCAGATAACAATCGCATCCCGATCCTTGAGCGGACCACGCGCGAGGTAATAGGCTTTCGCACGCAAAAAATTTTCAAGCGAGTAACGGCTGTCGGTATGCGTCACTCGGTTGGGATGTTCGCGCCATTCATGTAAAACATCGGGAATTTTGGCGAATTTTGCACCAGCCAGATAAAGCCGTAAATAGAGATCGTAATCTTCAGGGAATCCGTTTTCGACATAACCGCCCATTTTTAACAGCCAATCACGCCGAAAGGTGACGCTGGGATTTGGCAACGGGCTTTCGACAAAAATCTCCCGCTTGATTTGCGCATCGCTAACGAGTGAATTGAGCCATTCGATGTACACCTGAAACCCGCCGCCCACCTCTCCCGTAGAAAAGGCTTTGACCAGCGAACTAACGAGAGCATAGTCGGGATTTGCATCTAAAAAGGCAACTTGCTTCTCAAGGCGTTGCGGATGGGCACGGTCATCGGCGTCCATTCGGGCAATATATTTGGCAACGGCACCAAGCATCCCGGCGTTCGAGGCGGAGATTACCCCGGCATGAGCTTGGGAGATGACTTTAAAACGGTCATCCTTTTTTCGCCAGGCATCCAGTATGCGTCCTGTATCATCGGTAGAGCCGTCATCAACAGCGATGACTTCAAAGTCTTTCAGCGTTTGGGCGGCGAGGCTTTGGAGGGTTTCTTCAAGCGTTTTGGCTGCGTTATAGCAGGGAAGCATAACAGATACGCGGGGCATGGCGCTATTTTATCAGGTATAATCCGCAGAACCCCAACATAAAAAAGGATAAAAAAATGAAGATCGTAACCGACTGCGCAGCAGATCTTACGCTAGAAGAGCGTCAAGAATTTGATATTACCGAAGCCCCGCTTTTTATTCAGTTCCCTGAAGGCGAGATAAACGCTTCGGAGATTAGCCCCGATGATTTTTACAACCGTCTCGAGGCGATGCGCCCCGCCATCCCAACGACGGCACAACCTTCGGCAGGTATTTTCCAAAGCCTGTACGAAAAGCTCGCTGAAACCAAAGGGCAAATTCTCTCAATTCATATTTCTTCTGGCTTGAGCGGCACAATCAACTCCGCACGGAACGGGGCTGCCCAAATGAAGGAAAAATTGGTCACGACGATTGACACAATGACACTTTCAGGCGGTCAGCGCTTTCAAGTTTTAGCGGCAGCCAAAGCCGCTAATCTAGGTTGGACAATGGATGCCATCAAAAAGCGCTTGGATGCTGTTCGCGAGAAAACGGAAGTGATTTATACGCTCGAAACGCTCGAATATTTAGCGCGCGGAGGAAGGATTGGTAGAGTGCAGGCATTAGCCGGGGCGCTGCTGAGTCTGAAACCGATTATCCGTGTTGATCATGCAGACGGCAAGTACAGCACCGTTGGCAAGGGACGCACGATTAAGAAGAATATCGCTACGATGGTCAATCATCTCAGCGAGATGTACGGCGATGCGCCGCTTTGGGCAACAGTACTGCATGGACGCTTTGAAAAAGGCGCCGAGCAGATGAAAGCCGCAATGCAGAGCAGTTTGAATATCGCCAAGCTGGAAGTGGTGCGTATCTCCCCCGTTTTGGGCGTGCATACCGGTCCCGGCATTGTCGGCACAGCGGTTGTACCGATGAGTTTGATAGAAGACCTTGGTTGAAAGCAGAAAGCTGAATAATACATGCGGATGGGGACGCAAAAAAAGACTTCCGTTTTTTAGCGGAAGTCTTTTGCTTCAGACTAAGATTTATCTTCCAGTTTGGGGCGTTCTTCAACAACTTCACCATTGATGAGCGGCTTCTCAGCGTCTTTGCTGCCAAGCATCTGCATCGTGCCAAGCGCCCCACCCAAAAGCGGAACGATTGCAGGCAGCGGGGTCGGGATAGCGGTCAGTACACCAACCAACAAGCCTTTTCCAAGCGCCGCGCCCCAAGTATCGTTGAAACTATATTTTTGGATCAAAATGCTTGGAATGGTCAACGCCGCCCCAATCCCAATCGAAATCGGCAGGGTCAACTCAAACGTCAACATTTCCCCGCCAAAAAGCATCATATCCACAGCGAACATCCCAAAGCCCACTAGCGGATGCAAGCCAAAAGATTTTGAAAGTTTTTGCATATTATTCAACATTTTTACTCCAACGAAAGATCGTCAACACAAAGCACACTAACCTTTTTTCGGCAATGCTCCAATTAAAGTGGCGCAAAGTTTCTATCAGGCATCGCTCACTTCTCTACGATGTTTGGCTACTCCTGACCACGCAGGTCAACCACATCCTTACCCGCCAACTTCTCGCGGATGCGCTCGGTCACGATCTCCAGCGCCTTCGGTTGGTTGACGTAATCGAGATTATCCGTCCGAATGGTCAGCACCGGGCAAAGATCGAAATGTGAAAGCCAATCGTCATAAAATGAATCAAGCAGCGACAAATACTCTGCGGTAATGCCCGTTTCCATACCACGCGCACGACGTTCAATGCGCTCCATCAAAACCGGCACGGGGGCTTTAAGATAAACCAGTAAATCAGGTTTGGGCAAACCGTTCACCACCAAATTGAAAAGCCGACGATAAGATTGATAATCACGCTCGTTAATATTATTCAAGTGGTGCAAGGCGCGCGCAAAAATGTAGCTATCTTCGTAAATGCTACGATCCAAAATTGCGGAGCGAGCATCATTCGCCGCTTCGAGATATTGCTCGGCACGATGTCCTAAAAAGAAAATCTGCAAATGGAAAGACCACTGGCGCATATCATCATAAAATTCTGCAAGGTAGGGATTATCCGCAACCGATTCAAAATCGGTACGCCACCCCAAACGCTCCCCCATCCGCTCTGTTAGAGATGTCTTTCCAACGCCAATATTTCCGGCAACAACAACTAAATGCTTTGTCATAATGATTTCTCCTTTTGCGTTATTTTATCGCACTATGAATGCTGAGGTGGAATCTCATGCGCAGCAGAGGGGGCGCAAATTTACAATCACTTGCAACTCAAGCACGACCCAATGCCAACACGCAACACGCAACACGTTTCACGCTTCACGTTTCACATTTTCCTTTACGAAATTGGCAATGCAAAGTACCATCTTCTAATTCAAATCCAAAGGCAGGAACTAAGTATGCTCGCTTACATCATCCAAGGCGCTACGCTCGGCTTTGCCGCTGG
>JANTFU010000117.1 GCA_024763295.1 Anaerolineales bacterium | reverse complement strand
GATTTAGAAGGCACGGCGACCTACGCTTTGTGACGGTCTTTTTGACCTGAGCACAATCGGTCTGCCGTGCTTTCTCTATCATACTAGGGCACAAAGATTCTCAAAGGAAAAACATGATTCCACGAGGAGCACGCTTTTGCGACGAAGTGGTCTCACTGCAATGAGATTGCTTCGTCGGAAGAGCATCCTCCTCGCAAAATCATCTAAACTTTGTGCTTCCTTCGAGACCTTCGTGTTTAAATTTCATCTCCGTATAAAGCCATTTTAATAAGGCTAAACCATGAACTTTTTCTCCGATTTTTGGCTCACCTACGGCAGCGTTGTCATCTTCGTACTCATCAACATGCTGCTTGGGATCAGTATTTATTTCACCCTCTATACGGGATTGCTCTCGCTCGCCAATGCGGGATTTATGGCAGTTGGCGCTTACGTCTCTGCGGCGCTGACGGTTCACTTCGGGACGCCCTTTCTCCCTGCGCTTTTGGCGGGCGCCTTTAGCGCTGCTTTGCTTGGATGGTTGCTCGGCTTGCCCGTTTTGCGCCTAAGAGATATTTATCTTGCCATCGCCACGCTCGGTTTTGGCGAAATCATCCGTATTGTGGTCATCAACTTCGATAAATTCACCGGCATCACTTGGTTGGGCGGCGCACAAGGCTTGGATCGCATCCAAAAGCTGACCACGCCGGGCGGTTTGCTCATCACCCTTTTCCTGCTTGGTATTTTTATGGTGCAGTTGCACCGCTCCCGTGCAGGACGGGCATTGGCAGCCATTCGCCGTGACGAAAGCGTCGCTGCGACGATGGGCATCAACGTCTTCCGCTACAAACTGCTCGCTTTTGTACTCGGCGCATTCGTGGCTGGCTTGGCGGGCGGATTTAGCGCTCATCAGATTCGCTTTGTGGGACCGAATGCTTTCAGCTTTAGCACCGCCGTCAACATCCTTGCCTATGCTGTACTTGGCGGGATGGGGCATTGGGCGGGACCTTTAGTTGGCGCTGCCATTCTGACCATTTTGCCCGAAGCCTTGCGCTTCCTGAATGAGTATCGTGGCATTTTCAACGGCATTATTCTCGTGGCGGTCATTATTTACCTGCCGAATGGCTTGGTCAACCCCGCTTGGTGGAGACGGGTATTCCGCCGAAAGGAGCACCAAAATGCTTAAACTGAATCAAGTCAGCAGGCAGTTTGGCGGTTTAACTGCGGTTAACCGAGTCTCTTTTGAAGTGCGCGCCAACCAAATCGTCGGTTTGATCGGTCCGAATGGCGCTGGCAAGACGACCCTCCTGAATCTAATCAGCGGTCTCGATCAGCCCACGCATGGTCAAATCCACTTTAAAAATCAGCGTATCGACAAGCTGCCGCCGCATCGGGTCAACCAGCTTGGCATTGCCCGCACCTATCAAAATATCCGCCTGTTTTCCGAGATGAGCGTGCTTGAAAATCTCATCGTCGGGCTGCACACGCAAGGCAAAGCGAGTTTGTTGAGCGCTGCGCTGATGCTGCCCGCCTACCGTGCCGAAGAAAAACGCCTGCGGCGGGATGCGAGAGCTTTGAGCGAACGCCTCGGCTTGGACGCTTTTAACCACGCCCCGGCAGATTCGCTCTCTTATGGGGATCAGCGGCGGGTCGAGATCGCCCGTGCGCTTGCTACCGATCCCGAACTTTTGCTGCTCGACGAGCCGACGGCAGGCATGAACGCCACCGAAACAGCCCGACTCGGCGACCTGATTTTGAGCCTGCGAGACGATGGACAGACGATTTTCGTCATCGAGCATGATATGGCGTTCATCTCACAGGTTTGCGACCGTGTGATCGTGCTGAACTTTGGCGAAGTGATCGCCGAGGGCACAACGGACGAAATCAAAGCCAACCCGTTGGTGGTAGAAGCCTATTTAGGGACGGAGGCGGAACATGCTTAAAGTGAGTAATTTGACGGTCAACTACGGCGCAATTGAAGCGGTGCGCAACGTCAGCTTTGACGTCGCTGAGGGGCAGGTTGTGGCGATTATCGGGGCGAACGGCGCCGGTAAATCGACCACGCTGGATGCCATCGGCGGGCTGCACAAACCTACCAGCGGCAAAATCGAATTTGACGGCAAAGACATTACGAATCTGCGAGCCGACCAGGTCGCCAAGCTGCGACTGGCGCAAGTCCCTGAAGGGCGTGAAGTGCTCGCCCCGTTGAGCGTGGAAGAAAATTTGCGCATGGGCGCTTATATCCGCAATGACCATGACGAGGTCGAAAAAGATATTCAGGCGATGTTCAAACGCTTCCCGATTCTCGATTCACGTCGCAAGCAGGCGGCGGGATTAATGAGCGGCGGCGAGCAGCAAATGTTGGTCGTCGCTCGTGCGCTGATGGCACGCCCCAAGCTGCTCATGCTCGACGAACCCAGCATGGGACTAGCCCCATTAATCGTGAACCAAATCTTCGACATCATCACCGAAATCAGCGCCGAAGGTGTCACACTCTTGCTCGTGGAACAGAATGCCCGCAAAGCCCTGCAAGTCGCCGATTATGCCTATGTGCTGGAGCAAGGCGAAGTGGCGTATCATGCGCCCGCCGCCGAGTTGCGGGATGATCCACGGGTGGTGGCGGCGTATCTTGGGGAATAGGAATTAGTTGATTAGGGAGTAGGAATCGGGAGAGCGGACGGGTGTCCGCTCTTTTTTTATTTTGTCGGGGATTGGGATTTGGGAATCGGAATTGGCGTAGGGGCGGATGATTGTCCGTCCTTACTTCGTAAGCTCTCTTTTCGCTAAATACTTCCCTGAAAACCCGCCCGATATACATGCAAGAATAATAGCTATAATAATTTCTGGTAAGAGGTGGCTGAATTGTTTTGCCATACCTAAAATATAACCAGGCAGATTTGTAAAGAAAACACCGTCTTTTATATCCTTTAAAAGAAACCGCCAACTATTATGTGGGACAAGTGCTAGAACTGATAAACCGATTCCACAGGCAAGTAATACAGCAACCCCCGCTAGGAAAACACCTGAAGTTATGGCTCTTTTTTCTGTTAACTGGTCATCTGTATGTTGTTTTTCAATCAGTTTTTCCAGCGCATATCCGCCAACGCTTGCGGGAATAAAAGTGAAAAAACCGCCATAGATTAGCGTTATTACAACCATAAATTGAAGAGTATTCCAATAAGATCCGTCTATTATGGTTACCATTCTGACGCTTTCTATTGTTGCAAATAGTAGTAAGCTAATTAGCGCAGAGATTAACCCAAACCAAACACCAGCAGTGATGCCAAGCTTTTTGAAAATACTATTTATCCATGCCATAAGTTTCCATCCTTGTCTTCTGCATAAATTATTTCCTACCAAACCCTCAAACCTGGCAACCTATAACCGTACTGCAATAAACCGTCCGTGCTAGTTTTACAAAGCCCTGTGGACTAATCTGTTTCGACGGCTTTTTTCAGCATTTCGATGGGGAAAATATAGTCCTTCGCCCCCATCGGCATTCGATTCAATTCGTGGACAATGTGCGAGAGAAAATCTTCGCCAGCTTCGACGAGGTGATATTTATAATGCCACGCCAAATCATTCATCGAGCCTAAGACGCTCTTGTTATCGGTTTTGGCAAATTGAATGTGGTCATATTCCTGCGTTAGTTGCTTGACCTGTTCTTCCGAGAAACCTTCTTGAAACAAGTTCAAGACCAGATTTTGCAGAAAAACAGAATCCAACTCTCTGATTTTGGCACGCGAAAGGTTAATCACCGCAAAATTGTAGAGCGTCTTATCATTTACAAAAAGCACGCACTTTTTGCGATTGACGTAAATCAGGTTAGCGTGCCATGCGCCGAGTAGTCCACTTTGGGGCGTTGGCTCTGGCAGGGATGCTGTTTTTAATCCCATTTCTTTGCGGAGTTTGGCTGTACATTTAATCGTTTGCATTTTTCTTCCTGTTTTTTCTTTTGCGCGATTATACCCCGCAGCCCTCTTTCCTCTTTCCTCACAAACCTTCCAATCTTCAAACATTCAAACTTTTCAACCGTGCACTAAAAAATCAACGGCAAGACCCAAAACAACCCCATCCCAACAATCAACGTCCAGAGGACGTTTTTTGTTTTCCACGCCACGATGCCGCCGCCGATGCCCGCCAGCAAATGGATATTATGCAACGAGAAGTCAAAGATCCCGTTCGGATAAAGCAGCGCAGGGAAAACCAGTGCCGCCAAAACCGAAGCAGGCACAAAGCGCAAGGCACGCTGCAACAACGGCGGAATCTCAAATTTGCCGAAGAGATAAATGAAAGAAAAGCGCAGCGCAAAGGTGCCGATCGCCGCGCCGACAAAAAGTAGCCAAATCGAAAGTTCGCTCATGCCTGCACTCGCCCTTCAGCCCACATCCCGGCGGCAATGCCGAGACTGGCAGCCAGAATCAGTCCGAGGTTATACGGCAATCCGCGCAGGAGTACCGCCATGCCGCCGCCAATCACAGCTGCAAGGATGCCGGGCTTATCTTTGATTGCAGCGAACATCAACGCCATGAAACTGAGCGGAAAGGCAAACTCAAAGCCCCAACTCGGCGGGATGACCGCCCCAACCAAGGCACCGACAATGGCGCTAATCACCCACGTCATGGCAATGATGCCAGCCGCGCCGTAGTAATACCAAGCGGGGTTCGCGGGGGTCGCATTGGAAAATTGCACCATACTGACGCCGAAGGCTTGATCAGAGAGAATGTAAACAAAAGGCAAGCGACGCCAATTAGGTTCTTCTTTCAGGTAAGGCGCAAGTGTCGCACTATACATCGTAAAGCGCAGATTGATAACCCAAACCGTGACGAGCATCACCAGCCAATGTGCGCCTTCACTCAACAATTGCAAAAGCGCCAACTGCGATGCGCCCGCAAACATGACGAAAGACATCCCTGCCGCCTGAACGGGATTTAGCCCAACGCCGATGGCGCTGACGCTGCAAATCAATGCAAAAGGCACCACGCTAGGCAAGATCGGCAAGGCGCCCCGTGCGCCTGCGATGAAGTCTTGGTATTCTGTTTTCATGGGCGAGAACTCCAGTATTTCGAGAATTAAGCCAAAGATGACGCTGAATTGTATCACCCCCTACTTAAGTACTGTGTAAAAATAACGGCAACAAGTTCCCGCACGCGCGTCGCGCTGTGCTCCATATCCCGTATAATAAAGGGTGTAATTTCCGTCCACAAAAGCGAGGCTACGATGGCATATTCTCCCAACCAACTCTCACAGCAAGACCCACGCTGGAAAAATGAAAAGCTCGGCTTCAGTAACCACAAGATCGGTCCCTACGGCTGCGCGCTGACCAGCCTAACCATGCTTGTAAACGGCTTTGGCGAAACCGAAACCCCTGCCAGCTTGAACCAAAAGTTAAAAGGACTCGGTCAGGGCAACGGCTTTATTGACGATTTGGTCGTTTGGGGCGGGCTGCCGCTGCTCTTCCCCGATTTTAGCTTGCGCAAGGTCTACCTTTGTCGCGAAGAGAATAAACCCGCACCGCTCGCCGAGATTGACGCCAGCCTCGCGCGCGGACAAGCCGTTTTGGTTGAGTTGGATCGCTCGCCCGCCGCTGGATTGCAAAATCACTGGGTTGTACTCTACAAAAAAGTCGGCGACGACTACCTGATGAATGACCCCTGGAATTATCCACCCGATGCCGCCGAGACCAAGCTCGCGCCGCGTTACGCCGGAGGACGCGCACTCAAAAAAGTCATTACGGCGGTGGTTTGGTATGAGAATGCGAATACGGCGCCGATTTTGGATGATGGATTTTATGTGCGCGTGCTTTCCAGCGCCACTAGCGGCTTGCGGATGCGCTCTCAGCCCACAACTGCTTCCGTTACATTGGCTATTGCCCCGGCGAGAGCGTATCTCCGCGTCTTGGACGACGAAGCGGATGCCCGTACAAAAATCGGTGTGAACGGCGCATGGCTGCATGTGCGTGACCTGAACGGCGTTGAAGGCTATGTCGCTGCCTGGTTTGTCGAAGCCGTCGAAAATAGCAACACAGACACGACGGACAATGACGCCGACGACCCCGCAGAAGACCCCAACAACGCAGAAGAACCAAATCACGACGATAACGAATCTGCCGACGATTCCGCGCCGGTCGACACGCCCACGCTAAAAGTTTACGTCAGCAACGTCGTTGGCGAACGCGGCTTGCGGATGCGCGCCCAACCCGGCTTGGGCGGCTCGCTCATTACCACGCTCAGCGCCGCTGCAGAACTGACTTCCCTCGAACCCGCCGATGTAACTCACTCCAAAGTGGGCGCAGATGGGGAATGGCTGCATGTCCGTACCGGCACGCGCGAAGGCTATGTCGCAGCCTGGTTACTGACCTTTGATTTGGCTGCTGAACCCGTAGAAGAACCCGCCGAAACGCCTGTCACGCCCCCTGAGACAGACCCGGTTGACAATCCGCAGCCTGCCCCTGACGAAGAACCCACCGAAGAACCACTGCCAGAAACGCTGACTGTGACCGTTTTCCCCTCCTTGGGCAGGAACGGCTTACGGATGCGCGCCGCGCCGAGCTTGGGCGGACGCTTGATCAGCGTACTGCCGGGCGGCACTCAACTCAAACTGCTGGACGATCCGCTCTTTGCTGCCCCCAAAGTTGGCACTTACGGACAGTGGCTGCACGTTAGCGCGCCAAACGGCAAAGCAGGCTATGTTGCCGCTTGGTATGTCAAACTTGACCAAGCAGCGCTCCACATCCCCGCGCCGGATCGGTTAATGGTCTACGTTACCCCATTGGCACGCGGCGGCTTGCGGATGCGCAAAGGACCCGCGACTGCCTACGGCATCGTCAAGACACTCAAAGCCAACAGCGCCCTGACCGTACTCGAAAGCGCCGAGGAAGCCATCGCCAAGATCGGCGCCACTGGCGAATGGCTGCACGTCCGCGATGAAGCAGGTGTCGAAGGCTATGTCGCGGCGTGGTTTATTGTGCGCTAGTACATCTGGGCATAAATAGACGCTGGTATATATTCAAGATACGAAAACTCTGTTAGACTGAGCAAAATCTTGCAGTGATGGAAGAAAAATGCCC
>JANTFU010000116.1 GCA_024763295.1 Anaerolineales bacterium | reverse complement strand
TTACTCAAACAGATTATTGAACTAAACGGCTTCGATGGTGTCATCGGCTTCTACCTTGCCGACATGCAAAATGCCCAAGAAGTCCATTTTGCAATGGACAAGGGCACGGAACTCGATACCGAACCGGATGTCGCATTTACCGCTTCTAGCACCATTAAAATCCCGATTATGACCTCCAACTTCCTGCGCTTGGGTCTCCCCGACGAAACAACCAACCGCTATTTGGAAAGAGTCTTCCAGCAATCGGACAACGCCGCCGCAGACCTACTCATGGCAGAAATCAACGCAGGGACGGGTCCTTTGCTCGTTACCGAAGACATGCAAACCCTCGGACTTGAAAACACCTTTATGGCAGGCTTCTTTTGCAGCCCCGCCAATCCCTGTCCGCTGTTGAAACGCTACGTTACCCCCTCCAATCAACGAACAGACGTATACACAAACCCCGACCCCTTCAACCAGACGACGGCGTCCGAAATGGGCATGTTGTTAACTGATATCTATCAATGCGCAGAAAATGGTGGCGGAGCGCTCATTGCCGCCTTCCCAAACAAAATGTCACAAGAAAGCTGCCAGACAATGATCAGCTACATGGTTCAAGACAAATTCGGCTCACTGCTCCAAGCCGGTTTGCCTGACGGCACGCGCATCGCCCACAAACACGGCTTCATCCCTGATCGCTATGGCGTCGTCCACGACATCAGCGATGTCGGCATCGTCTACACACCAGGCGGAAATTTCGTCATCGCCATTTATACTTACCATCCGGTGCAAGGCATTTGGGGCGAGGTCAACCCGCTTTTTGTTGAACTTACCCAAGCAGTTTATAACTACTTCAACTTAAGCACCCCTTAAAAGGGATACTTTCCGAATTCGGATATTGCAACACGAAAGATGCACGTCCATTTCATCGCCACTTAATCCGAACCGCTGCAAACTATCGTTTATAATCTACCTATGAGTACAACTTTTCACATCTACCGTCTACAACAAGTCGATACGCAAATCGACAAGGTCAACAAACGCCTGCGCGAAATTCAGCGTATCATCGACGATAACCGTGACTTAAAACGCGCCAAAGTGCGTGCCCAAAAAGCCAAACTCGCTCAAGAAGAAACCGCAAAAATCCTAAAAAAAGCGGAAAATAACGTCAAAGCACAACATTTGCAAATCGAACAAACCGAATCCATGCTCTACGGGGGCAGTGTCAAAAATCCTAAAGAAATCCAAGACCTACAACAAAAAACCGAATCGCTTAAACGCCATCTCAGCACTTTACAAGATGTCCAACTCGAAGCGATGGTCGCCCACGAAGAAAAAGTAGAAGCCTTCAACAAAACCAAACGCGCACTCAAAAAGCTCCGTGCCGAACTCATTCAACAAAACAGCGAACTCGGTGGTGAAGAAACTGTACTCAAACAGGAAAAGGATCGTCTGCTCAAAGAGCGCGCTGCTGCGCTACCGGATATTCCTGCCGAGATGCTTAATACCTACAATAAACTCCGCGAAGCAAAAAATGGATTTGCGGTTGTTTCCGTTGTGGACAATAGCTGCTCAGCCTGCGGCGCGATGTTGACCTCTGCACAACAACAAAATGCGCGCACGACATTGGCTTATTGCCCCTCTTGTAAACGAATTATTTACGCCGGCTAATTATGTTCCGATCATTCAAAATTTCCGTAGATATTACATCATTCTGGCTTGGCTTTGCCGTTGCGTCTGCCTTCTGGTTCATGGTGCGTGCTGTCCGACCGCTAATCGGGCAAATCCGTGAAAATTGGCAAAAAAGCCGCCAAGAAAGCGCCATGCGTGCCGCCAGTGGCATTGAAGATACCCATCGTCAGACGGTACTCAAAACTGCCCAAGGCATGCACCTTGCCGCGCCCCTCTTCGCGCTCGACGAAATTCTCATCGAGCCGCTTCTGGTCGCCCCGCCCCCCCAGATCGACCCCGGCGAAGAACTGGTTTTACAAGACCAAACCAATATCGCCATTCCATACAACCCGAATGACCCCAAACTGGCATCCTTTTACCAAACCGAAACGCTCTCCTTGCCGGAAGCATTGTCCGGCGGCGCGCATCTGGCTATTTTAGGGGAACCAGGTGTGGGCAAGAGCGTCGCGCTGGCACATCTCGCCAGTCTCGCCGCCCGCAAAGACCCATCCATGAGCGCACTTAGCAACGCCGTCCCCTTCCTGCTCCATATCGCTGATGTCGCCCTGCCCGCCAACGCGAAAGGCGACATCCTCGACCCGATCATGCCCGCCATCACCAAAGATGCCTCCTTAATCGGTGCAACGCGCTTGCCAAAATTTATTCACCTGATGTTTGAGAGTGGACGCGCCCTGCTGCTGCTCGACGGCTTGGACGAGCTTCCGCAAGCGCAAATCAAAGAAACCGTACTCTATTTGGCAAAATTGCTCAAAGCATTTCCCAAAATTCGCGTGGTGACAGCCGCCTCGCCCGAATATGTTGACCGCCTTGCTCAGTTGGGCTTTGCATCGCTCGCCCTGCGCACCTGGAGTTTGCTAGACCAACATAACTTCCTGCAAAAATGGGGCGACTTGTGGCAGAATTTTGTCGCCCTCGAGACTTGGGTGCAGGCAGGTCCGGCACAAGTGGATGCAATGCTGCTGAACGAATGGATCAGCCTCGACGCTGCTAACCTGACCCCATTTGAACTCACGCTCAAGACTTGGGGCGCCTACGCCGGTGACGGACGCGGACCCTCGGCTTTGGATGCCATCGAAACCCATTTGCTACGCCTCGCACCTGCCGATTTGCCCATCGAAGCCCTTGAAATGCTTGCTATGCAAGTCAGCCTGACCGCCCAACCGATCTTCGATGCTCGCAAAGCACGCACATGGATCAAGTCTTTTGAACCGCCCGAAGAGCTGGAAGAAGTTGACGAAGAAGAAACCGCAAGCACAGAAGAAGACACTACCGAAAAAAACAAGAAAAAAGTGGCTGCGCCTACGCAAAGCCTGCTCAATAAAATTGCGCAAAGCGGCTTGCTAACGACTCACCGCGACAATTTTATGCGCTTTATGCACCCCATTTTCGGCGGCTACCTCGCCGGGCAGGGACTAAGCAGCTACAACACCGATACCCGCTTGCTTGAGCAGCCCGCTTGGAGCGGCAGAACGCTCGCCATGCGCTACCTCGCGGTCAAGGGCAACATCGACGGCATTGTGGACGCCCTCTTACGCAACCCTGACCCAATTCTCGAACGCAACCTGCTGATGATGGGCAACTGGTTGCGTGATGCCCCGCGCAAAAGCAAATGGCGCGGAAAAGTACTCACGTCGCTTGCAAAAACCCTGCAAGACGATACCGTCCCGCTTGTTTTGCGCGGACAAATCGTCTCCTCGTTGGCGCGCAGCGGCGACCCCAGCGTAGCAACCCTCTTCCGTCAATTACTTAGCACCAGTTCTGCCTACAACATTCAGTTGGCAGCCCTTGGCAGTGGCATTATGCAAGACAAAAAAGCCACCGACCCGCTAATAAGAACCCTCACAACAATGCAAAACCCCTACACACTCACAGCAGCCTGTCTTGCGTTGAGTGCCATTGGCACCGATTCCGCTCTTGAAGCCCTCGCCGAAGCACTCTTACAAGGCGACGAAAGTTTACGGCGCGGTGCCGCAGAAGCACTCGCCATCCACCCAAAAGAAGGCTGGCTCATGCTGCGTGATGGTCTCGAAATGGACGATATTCTCGTGCGTCGCTCCGCTGTTTACGGCTTGGCGCGCATAAAAGAAGAATGGGCAGTTGCCCTATTAAGCAAGGTGCAAGTCGAAGACAAAGAATGGGCAGTACGCGATATTGCTAAGAGCATTCTCGAAAAAGCCGAACAGCCCAATCCGCGCATTCCACGCAAGCTCTTACCGCCTTCCGAAACGCCGTGGCTGATTGCCTTTGCCGGTCAACAAGGCATGGGCATTTCCCCCGGTGCGCCCGCTACCGACGTTCTGCTACTCGCCCTCAAGAGCGAAGAACCCGAAGAAAGCCTCGCCGCCCTACGCTACCTCAAACGCACGCCCAGCGAAGGCGTTCTGAATGCCCTATATCACCTCATGAACGGCGGCAACATCGAAATGCGCGAAGCCGTTTTCCTCGCACTGCTCGAAATCGCTGCCAGCGGCGTCAAACTCCCCGACCCCCAAGCCTACGGGCTTGCCTAAAAATCGAATTCCTGTCCAAGAGGCAAGAAAATTTTATCTTGAAAGATTCCTATGCTAATAAAAAACGCCAAACTCATTACTTGGGGAAAAGAAAATAAAATTTTGGATGGCTACGCCATCTACATCGACGGGGACAAGATTGCCGAAATCGCCCCCGAAAAAGAGCTTGTTCAGCGTTACCCAAACGCGGTGCCCGTAGATGCACAGGGTCAATACGTCATGCCCGGCAATATCTGCGGACACACCCATTTTTACGGCGCCTTTGCACGCGGGATGGCTATTTCCGGTGATGCTCCCAAGAATTTTCCCCAAATTCTCGACAAACTTTGGTGGAAACTGGACAAAGCCCTCAACGAAGACGATGTCCGCTCATCTGCCGAAGTCTGCCTTGTAGATGCTATCAAGCACGGCACAACCACGCTCATTGATCACCACGCCTCGCCCAACTTCATCGACGGCTCGTTGGATGTAATTGCCGATGTGGTCGACAAAGCCGGTCTCCGCGCTTCGCTCTGCTACGAAGTCACTGATCGGGATGGGGAAGCCAAGATGCAGGCAGGGATTGACGAGAATGTCCGTTTTATTAAGCGGTTGCAAAATCAGGGTCACGCGCGTCTCGCCGCTTCCTTTGGGTTGCACGCCGGGCTAACGCTCTCCAACGAAACGCTCGACAAATGCGCCGCCGCCTTGCCTGCCGGAAGCGGCTTCCACATCCACGCTGCCGAAGGGCTTGCTGATCAGGATGATAGCCTCGCTAAATCCGGTTTGCGCGTGATTGACCGGCTCGAAAAGCACGGCATTTTAGGCGAGAAAAGTATTGCGGTGCATTGCGTGCATGTGGATGCTAAAGAAATTGGCATTTTGGCGGATACCGGCACATGGGTCACGCATCAGCCGCGCTCGAATATGAACAACGCAGTTGGCGTTGCGCCCGTCGAATCGATGTTACGCGCAGGTGTCAAAGTCGGCTTGGGGAACGATGGCTTCTCGAATACGATGTGGGCGGAATGGAAGGCAGCGTACCTGCTGCACAAATCGGCGCACGGCGATCCGCGCCGTATGGGCGGCTACGATGTGACCCAAATGGCAGTTGAAAATAACGCTGCGCTGGCGAAGGTCTTCTTCCCCGATGCGCCGTTAGCGGAATTGAGCGTGGGCGCGTATGCCGATTTGATTTTTGTCGATTATCAACCCTTCACCGAGATGACCGCAGGCAACCTGCCTTGGCATATTTTGTTCGGTTTCCACGAAAGTATGATTACAACGACGATTGTGGGCGGAAAAATGCTAATGAAAAACCGCGAACTGTTGACGATGGATGAAGCCGAGATTGCCGCAAAGACGCGTGAGGCTTCGGCGAAGACTTGGAAGCGGTATGAGGCAATGTTTTAAATCCGCAGATTGGGCAGATTTTGGGTGTATTTCAAATGCTTTATGAAAACTCGTGTAACGTGTAGCGTGTTCCGTTTTTTGGGGACACGGAACACGCTACACGCAACACTACAGGCAAAAACGAACTCTTTTCAGCCTGTTTTCTACATTGGTGAAACTACCCTATTTTAAGGCAACAGGCTACAAACGCGGACTGTTAATCAACTTTGGCATATCAAGCCTGCAATCTAAAAGGCTCGTCTGGGGCTACAGGAAATCACCAACTGCGTAATCAGCATCATCGGTGGATAAATTTATGAGCAAAAATCTATTACTCACCATCGCCGTGATTGGCGGTACAGGGAAAGAAGGCAAAGGTCTCGCTTATCGCTGGGCGCAAGCTGGCTATCACATCATCATTGGTTCGCGCACGGCAGATAGAGCCAAAGCCGCTGCCGAAGAGCTGAATCAACTACTTGGAGCAGATATAGTACAAGGCATGGATAACGGCGCAGCAGCCCAAGCCGCCGATATGCTCGTCTTAACGGTACCGTACAGCGCCCATGCGTCCACGCTCGAAATGCTCAAAGATGCCGCACAAGGCAAAATTCTCGTGGACGTAACCGTGCCACTCGTCCCCCCGAAAGTAACCAAAGTACAAATGCCCAAAGCAGGCAGCGCAGCCCAAGAAGCGCAGTCCATTCTTGGCGAAAACGTCCATGTAGTTTCCGCTTTCCAGAATATTTCGCATGAGCATTTAATGAGCGATGAGCCGATTGACTGCGATGTTTTGGTGACCGGAAAAGGCAAAGCGGCGCGGCTTGAAGTTCTCAAGCTGGTTGAAGCGGCAGGGATGCGCGGCGTGGATGCCGGTGTGCTTGAGAATTCGGTCGTAGCAGAAGGATTGACCAGCCTGCTGATTTATATTAATAAACAGCACGGGGTCAAATCATCTGGAATTCGGATAACAGGCATTCAGTGGTGAGAAGCAGGGCGGTTTTCATAAAGAAAATCGCCTTTTTTGATTTTTTCACAGCATAAAAGAGCAAAGGGGCATTATAATAAGGTTTATCGTAAATAAACTTGGGAGCTTCCTATGGCAAAATTAATTTTGGATGAAAAACTAACGAAGTTATATGCGCCTTCAGCGCGTTATGTTGCAACGGTTAATATTCCCGAATTAAAGTTTTTAATGGTTGACGGTGAAATTGAAAACAGCGCACCCCTTAAGACATCAGACAGCTTTCAAGAAGCGTTAAACGTAATCAGCGGCATTTCTTTCACACTGAAGTTCATGTCAAAACTAAATCGCCAAAACCCGATCGACTATAGCACGATGCCAATGGAAGCCCGCTGGAAAATGCCCGAAGGCGGCGACTTTAATCAGCGCAGCGGCTGGAAATGGACGTTAATGACCATGTTGCCTGAGCATATTACCGAGGAAATGGTCGACAATGCCATTGAGAGCTTGCGCAAAAAACAGGGAGAGATTCCCGCACTCAATTC